>RFHG01000481.1 GCA_003696465.1 Gammaproteobacteria bacterium
GATCGAGTGCCAGGCGTACCCGCCAGGTCGGTTCGGCTTCGGCCGGTTCGGCGCTGCCGCCGGCCTCGTCACGCTCGATGTACAGCGCGACCACGCCCAGGCTGCCGTCGGGGTGCAGGAAGGGCAGTTCCAGCCGCAGCGGCTGGGCCTGTGCAGTATCCCCGCCGTGGCGGGACAGGGCGGGACCCGCCTGCAACAGACGCAGACGCGACAGGGCCGCTTCGGCCTGCTGCAGGAGCTGTTCCATCAGCGCCTCGGGACGAGATGCAGGAGAGGTGTCCGGAGCCAGGCGTACGGCAGGCTGGGCCTGCGGCCAGCGCCCGAGCGGGGGCGGGATTTCCGTATTGCGCCCGCCGGCGGTACGTGCAGCGCCCGGTTGCGCTGCCGAGGCTGAGGCGAGTTCGCGTTCCAGGCGGGCAATCAGGCGCAACAGGCCCTGCTTCAGGTCACCCTCCGCGGGGGTACTGCCGCCGGACCGGCGGGGGGCAAGGCCAAGCCGCTCCAGTGCCTGGCGCAGCCCCTCCGGTGTCTCCAGCGCGCGTTGCCGGGGCAGGGGGCGGAACAGGCTGTCCAGGGACTGGCGCACCGCTGCGGGCAGATCCGGTCTTTCCGCCAGCGCGCGCAGGCCCGCCAGGGCCGCAGGCAGTGACTGCTGCAGGGGCAGGGTCTGTTGCAGCAGGTTGCGCAGGCCAGCAAGGGCCTTTTCCGCGGCCTGGCCAGCCGCTGGCAGGGATGCGGCCGTGGTCGTGGCGGATGTGGCTGTGGCTGGCTGGCCCTCACGCAGCGCAAACAGCGGACGGGTCCCGGCTTCGACGACTTCCAGATTCAGCCGGGTGCCGGGCTGTACGGGCAGGTCGATGCGCAGTCGGAATTCCAGCCCTCCGGCCCGTACCGTGATGCTGCCCGGCGGAGTGCCCGGCTGCGGGGGCAGCACCGTGGCCTCGAGCCGCTGTCCCGGGGCCAGACGGATGCCCTGCAGCTGGCCGCTGCCCAGCAACCGGGCGAGCTGTGTGTTGTTGGGTTGGATAATCACTGATATTTTGTCAGCCCCGAAGCGAATGCCATGATTCAGTATATGTCCATCCTCGAATGCCTGCCCGCCCCTCAGGCGGGTTTCGACTCATGAGCCGCGGTCGCGTCGTCGTCGGCATGTCCGGTGGCGTGGATTCCTCCGTGGCCGCCTGGCTGCTCAGGGAGCAGGGCTGGGCCGTGGAAGGCCTGTTCATGAAGAACTGGGAGGAGGACGACGAGGAAGGCTACTGTGCCGCCGAGGCCGATCTGCGTGATGCCCGGGCGGTCTGCGAGCGGCTGGGCATTCCCCTGCACACGGTCAACTTCTCGCATGAATACTGGGACCGGGTGTTCGAGTACTTTCTGGCCGAATACCGGGCCGGGCGCACGCCCAACCCGGACATCATGTGCAATCGCGAGATCAAGTTTCATGCCTTTCTCGATCATGCCATCGAGAAGCTCGGTGCCGAGCATATCGCCACCGGCCATTATGTGCGCACCGAACGCGATGACGGCGGAAAGGTGCGCCTGCTGCGTGGGCGTGACCCCAACAAGGACCAGAGTTATTTTCTGTGCATGCTCAGCCAGCGACAGCTCGCGCCTGCCCTGTTTCCGGTCGGCGATCTGGAGAAGCCGCGGGTACGCGAGATCGCCCGCGAGCTGGAGCTGGTGACGCACGACAAGAAGGACAGCACCGGCATCTGCTTCATTGGAGAACGGCGCTTTCGTGATTTTCTCAAGCGCTTTCTGCCGGCCCGGCCCGGCGACATCGTGACGCCGGAGGGGGAGGTGATCGGCCGTCACGAGGGGCTGATGTACCATACCCTCGGCCAGCGCCGCGGGCTGGGCATTGGCGGGCGGGCCGGCGCCGATGAGGCACCCTGGTTTGTGGTGGACAAGGATCTGGAACACAACCGCCTGATCGTGGCCCAGGGGCACGATCACCCGCTGCTGATGAGCGAGGGGCTCGAGGCGGTACAGCTCAACTGGATCAGTGGCACCCCGCCGCGCACGGCACTGCACTGCACGGCGAAGGTCCGTTATCGCCAGAACGACCAGCCCTGTCGTCTGGAGCCGCTGTCCGGGGGGCGCTGGCGTGTCCTGTTCGACACCCCGCAACGGGCCGTGACACCGGGCCAGGCCGTGGTGTTCTATGATGGCGAAGTCTGTCTGGGTGGGGCCATCATCGAGCGCCCCCTGCGTCACGCCGGTTGAGGAGGCCCATGGAAAAGAATCTGCACAACCAGACCCTTGCCCTGGCCGGCCTGTTCCAGGCAGCACGCCTCGTCCAGCAGCAGGCGCGCGAGGGCTTCGTCGAGCCGGGGCCAAAGGAGGCCAGCCTGGAGAGCCTGTTCGCCTTCGACGCCCCCGGCGTGGAGGCCGTATGGGGCGGCCTGCCCGGGCTCCGGCTGGGGCTGGAGACACTGGTGGCGCAGCTGCATCCGGCCGATCCCCAGCAGGCGATGGAGCTCACGCGCTATGTCATAGGGCTGATGCACCTGGAGCGGCGTCTGCACCGTAACCGCGAGGCCCAGCAAAGACTGCGCCAGGGGCTGGAGCGGGTGGCCGAGCAGCGGCGCTATTTCGGTGGCATCAACGAAACCGTCATTGCCGCACTGGGTGACCTCTACCATGAGGTCATCTCGCCCCTGGGTCCGCGCATTCTGGTGCAGGGAGAACAGCGGTTTCTGGCCGAGCCGGGTCAGCAGGCCCTGATCCGGGCCCTGTTGCTGGCGGGCATCCGTGCCGCCCTGCTGTGGCGTCAGGCGGGCGGCTCGCGCTGGCGGCTGCTGCTGCAGCGGGCGCGCATCCAGCACATCGCCGAAGAGGCGCTCAAGGTGCTGGAATTGGCCTGAAGGCGCGCCGAAGCTGGTAAAATGCGCCGTTTCCGACTGACGGCACACCCGAGATGACGACTGTTCGCACCCGTTTTGCCCCCAGCCCCACCGGCTATCTGCATGTCGGTGGCGCACGCACCGCGCTGTTTTCCTGGCTGCATGCCCGCAAGCATGGTGGCCAGTTCATCCTGCGCATCGAGGACACCGACCTGGAGCGCTCCACCCAGGAATCGGTCAATGCCATTCTCGAGGGCATGGCCTGGCTCGGGCTGGACTACGACGAGGGCCCGTTCTACCAGACCCATCGTTTCGACCGTTATAACGAGATCATCGACCAGCTCATCGAACAGGGGCTGGCCTACCGCTGCAGCTGCTCGAAGGAACGCCTCGACCGGCTGCGCGAGGAACAGATGGCGCGCAAGGAGAAGCCCCGCTACGATGGCTACTGCCGCACGCGCGATGTCTCTCCGGACGCGCCCCATGTGGTGCGCTTCCGCAACCCCGACGACGGCGCCGTGGTGTTCGAGGATCTGGTGCGTGGCACCATGCGCTTCGACAACCGCGAA
>RFHG01000482.1 GCA_003696465.1 Gammaproteobacteria bacterium
ACCCCGACGTCACTGACCGCCTTGCGGCCGTATTCCGACACGGAGCCGATAATCAGGTAGTCGGCGGGGATATTGAGCGATTGCAGGTTGCCCAGTTCGAGTTCCTTCTGAATTTTTTCCAGATCAGCGCGCTCGAGCAGAATGAACTTGTTGGTGGCAGCCAGCTTGGCAGACAGAATATCCATGGCCTGCTTGCCGACCCGGTCGCCGCTCTTGTTGAGGAAGAAGCTGTTGCCATGCCGGGTTTCATCGGTGAAGCGGCCGATGGCAACCTTGCGCTTGAGAAAGCGCCCCTGGGACTCGGCGTTGACCGTCGGACTGACCACCGGGATCTTCTCGACGTTCTGCGTCGGCGTCGCCTTGGGCATGGGGGCGCAGGCCGCAAGGCCCAGCACCAGCAGTCCCGTTACAATGGAAACCAACCCTTTCATCATTACATCCGTTCTCCTTTCTCCATCAGGTCTTGCCCCGTCATGGGGGAAATTGAGGGCATTCGCACCCTTTTAGCAACAAAATCTCAAATATTTCTCAAATTTCGGGGTCACCGGAAAATTTTTTTCATTTCTTCGTCGCTCAGATCACGCGCCAGGCGGATGCCGACCGAGCTGTAGACACGGTTCGGTCCGAAATCCGGACGGGCGGCGAAGCGCAGGGCGTCACGACCATAGTCCCAGGAGCCGCCGCGCAGAATGTGGCGCTCAGAGCTGCCGAGCCAGGCGCGGCCGTCCGTCGGGGCGCCGCTGTAGTCGGGATGATCGTTGTCGGCGCACCACTCCCAGACATTGCCCTGCATGTCATAAAGACCGAAGGGATTGGCGGCGAAACTGCCGACCGGTGCGGTGCCTCGATTGTCCCAACGGCTGCCGCAGTTGTTGCAGTTGGCCAGGCCGCGTCCCTTCCGCGCCTCGCCAACATCGCCATCGGAGCGGCCGGCGCGCACGGCGTATTCCCACTCGGCCTCGCTCGGCAGCCGATAGGGCTTGCCGGTTTCGCGCTTCAGCCAGTCGGCGTAGGCCTGCGCCAGGTCCCAGGGAACATTGACGGCAGGATGACGGCCACGCCCCCAACCGAAATCGGGCAGCCGGGGCAGACGGTTGGCCCGGCAGAACCGGTCGAACTCGGCGAAGGTGACCTCGTGGGTCGACAGGGCGAAGGGGCGTGGCAGAACCACTTCGTGAACGGGCCGCTCACGCGCCGAGCCGCGCCCGGAACTATCCCCCATGAGAAACCGCCCGGCGGGCAGCACGATCATCTCTGGCCCGTCGGCACCGTTGGCGAGCAGGTCGCGAAACGGCCGGCCGACGGCAACCGGACCAGGTTCGACCGTCGGCGCAACCCTGGATTGCTTCTCGGGTGCGGGCGCTTCCGCAGCGATTTTTGCCGATGGCTGTCGGGCAACGGGCGTTGTCTGCACCGGTGCTTCTGCCCTGCTTTCTGACTGTCGCCCTGTATCCGCCTTTTTTCCCCCGCCTGAAACCGTCTGCCCGGCCTGCGATTCCACGGCGTCTTTCCCGGAGAAACCGTCCGGCTGCCTGGCCGTCTTTGCCGGTTTCTTCCGACTCCTGGCTCCCTCCCGGGGCTGTACCGGATCATCAGGCTCCCAGTCGGGGTTGGATCCCGCCTTGGCCAGCCGCTTCTCAACGGCAGTCCCCCTCCCTTCCTGCCCCCCTCCGGCCAGCTTTGCCGCCAGCTCATCGGCGGCAACCGGGCCTGTGGACGGTTCGGAGCGGACCGTGGGTGGCCGGACAGGTTGCGGTGCCGGAGCCTCTTTCTTTACGTCTCCGGGCGGCATGGCCGAACCGCCCACGGCAAGCCTGGGGGTGCGGGCCTGCTGCCACAGGACAAAGCCACCCGTGCCGGCACCTGCCAACAGAACCAGAAGGACTGGCCACAGCAGCGAACGCCCTCTCCGCCCCGACGCTCTGGCGGAATCAGCCGCCGTCAGAACCTGCGTCGCCTGCCGGGCGGAACCGCCGGTCTCCTTTCGGGCGGGCGTCTGCGGAACGGTGCCGCCATCGAGTGCCGCCAGCAGCTGCCCGGCATCGGCAAACCTCCGGGCCGGATCGACGGCCAGCAGGCGGTCGAGAAGGGGCTGCCAGTCCTCCAGGTTCGAGGGAAGTTGCGGGCGGGCATCGTGAATGTGCCGGTAGGCGATGGCGAAGGGATCCCTGCCGTCGAAGGGGACATCGCCGGTGAGCATTTCGTAGAGAACGACACCAAGGCTGTAAAGGTCGCTGCGGCCGTCGACCGCCTCGCCCCGGGCCTGTTCCGGACTCATGTAGTGTGGCGTGCCGATGCTCAGGCCGGTGCCGGTCAGGCGCCGTTCTTCCCCCATGGCTCGGGCGATGCCGAAATCTGTCAGCAGGGCGCGATCCTGTTCAAACAGGATATTTTCAGGCTTGATGTCGCGATGGACAAATCCCCGCCCGTGAGCATAGGCCAGCGCCTCGGCAACCTGGCGCAGGACAGTGGTCACCTGCTCTTCGGTCATCCCGGCCTGGATACGGCCCCTGAGGTCGCCCCCGGAGGCGTATTCGAGAGCCATGTAGGTGTGGCTCCCGGTCCGGCCGATGTCGTAGGCGGTGATGATATGCGGATGACGCAGCCCGGCGATGGTGCGCGCTTCGGTGAGAAAACGCTCGGCAAAAACCGGATCGGCCACCAGCGCCGGCGCCATCACCTTGAGCGCCACGGGACGGTCCAGCTCTTCTTGCACGGCCAGATAGACCCTGGACATGCCGCCGGAGCCGAGTTCGCGTTCGATACGGTAGCCGGGGATGTTCATGTCACGACCTTTTCAAATCCTGCTTGGCCACGGAAACAGCGCGCCTTCGGTGCGCAGATGTCAGA
>RFHG01000483.1 GCA_003696465.1 Gammaproteobacteria bacterium
CAGGCAGGATGGATCGAGATTGCGGCGCACCAGCTTGGCGCGAAGGATCTCGGTGACGGTATTGAGCTTGTTGATGTCATCGCCGATGACGGTGATGCCGTCCTTGCCAAGCTCGATGCTCGCACGGCTGCCCTTGAAATCGTAGCGCGTGCTGATTTCCTTGATGACCTGATTCACCGCATTGCTCATTTCCTGTATGTCGGTTTCACTGACGATGTCGAAGCTGGGCATGATGAACTCCTGGATGCGTGGGAAAACCTGCGGCATGCCCCGTGGGCGATACCGGCAGAGACTCGCCCAAGCTTGCCGCCTTCGGCTTTGACAAGCAATGTCCCAGCGGGGAAGATGCGACAGGAAGCGTCTTTGGAACAGGGAGCGCATTTGTCACAGGCTTTTCATCGCGATTTCTCCAGGCCGAACTCGAGCGGACCGAAGGCATCGGGCACGCGCCGTCGGGCGTTCATGCAGCGTCTTCGCAGCCGCCGGTCTCGCTCCCGGGAGGAATCCCGGCGTCCGGGCTGGCAATGGCACGGCCCGGGGTGGTTCCCGCTCGTCGGCGCCGGCGCGGGCTTCATCCTCATCCTGGGGCTTGTATCGCTGGCCGGGCGCAGCGTCGATGCGAAGGTGGACGAATCCCTCGGCAGTGCCCACGAGGAATGGCTCCAGGCCGAGGTTCGGGAGGATCTGGAACGATCGCCGCAATGGCGGCGGGAAACCCTGAAGCCCGGCGACACCTCGCTGGCCGCGCTGCAACGCCTGGGGCTGGACGCGGCGGATGCGCATGCGCTGATTCGCGCCTCGAAAAACGTCTTCGACCTTCGCCATGTCCTGGCCGGCCACATGTTCGAGCGGCTGGACTCGGAGATCGTCTACCACATCGACGATACGCGACGGCTGCGCCTGCACCGCGATGCGAACGGCGCATGGCAGGCCGGTATCGTCGAGCGCAAGCTTCTCGGCCGCCGCCACATCGTGGCCGCGACGATCGAGGACAGCCTGTTTGCCGCAGCCGCGAAAGCCGGCCTGGATGAGCGCACGACGATGAATCTCGTGGACATCTTCGCCTGGGATATCGACTTCGCCCGCGACATCCGCCGCGGCGACCGCTTCCGCGTCCTCTACGAGGAGCAGTTCGACGAACAGGGCCATGCCATCGGCAGCACGATCCTCGCAGCCGAGTTCGTCAATCAGGGGCACAGCTATCGCGCTGTCCGCTACCAGCATGCCGATGGCCGCGTGCATTACTACACGCCCGAGGGCAGGAGCATGCGC
>RFHG01000077.1 GCA_003696465.1 Gammaproteobacteria bacterium
ACATCGAACACCTCGGCCCGGGTGGGGATGGGATTCTCGATCATCGACTCCATCATCTGCGTGGCGGTGATGGCGACGCGATTGAGGCAGCGGGCCTTGTGGATCAGCTCCTTCTGCACCGACGGCAGCTCGGCATCACCGATCTCCACGCCGAGGTCCCCGCGCGCGATCATGATGGCATCGGAGGCACAGATGATTTCGTCGATCACCTCCAGCGCCTCGGCGCGCTCGATCTTGGCCACGATGCCCGCACTGCCTCCGGCCTCTTCCAGCAGGCGGCGGGCGAGGTTGATGTCTTCGGCGTCTCGCGGGAAGGAGACGGCCAGGTAATCGACGCCGATCTTCGCCGCCAGGCGGATGTCCTCGCGGTCCTTGTCGGTCAGCGCCGAGGCGGACAGCCCCCCGCCCTTGCGGTTGATGCCCTTGTTGTTGGACAGCCAGCCGCCGGCCACCACACGGGTATGGATCTCGCTGCCCTCGACCCCAGTCACCTCGAGCTCGAGCCGTCCGTCGTCGAGCAGCAGGATGTCGCCGGGCTTGACGTCCTCGGCGAGCTGCTTGTAGGCCAGCCCCACGCGCCGCTCATCACCCTCGTCACGCCCCAGCTCGACGTCGAGGATGAACGGGGCGCCGTCCTCGAGAAACACCTTGCCCTCGCGGAAACGCTCGATGCGGATCTTCGGCCCCTGCAGGTCGCCCAGGATGCCCACATAGCGTCCGCGGGACTCGGCGATCTCGCGCACCATGCGGGCGCGCTGCTCGTGATCCTCGGGGTTGCCGTGGGAGAAGTTCAGGCGCACGACATCGGCCCCGGACTCGATGAGCCGGGTCAGTACCTTGGGGTCATCCGTTGCCGGCCCCAGTGTTGCAACGATCTTGGTTCTTCTCACGCGTTATCCTGTCGCAGTCGTCAAGAGGCCCGCGCAAGCGCGGGCCCCGGGAGCGGAATCAGCCCTTGGCGCGTTCCTCGAGGATGGCCACGGCGGGCAGCTTCTTGCCCTCCAGGAACTCGAGGAAGGCCCCCCCACCGGTGGAGATGTAGGACACCTTGTCGGCGATGCCATACTTGTCCACCGCGGCCAGGGTATCTCCGCCTCCGGCGATGGAGAAGGCCGGCGACTCGGCAATGGCCATGGCAATGGCCTTGGTGCCCTCGCCGAACTGGTCGAACTCGAAGACACCCACGGGGCCGTTCCAGACGATGGTACCGGCCTTCTTCAGGATCTCGGCAAGATGGGCCGCGGTCTCCGGGCCGATGTCGAAGATCATGTCGTCGTCGGCCACCTCGTCGACCTTCTTCAGCTCGGCCTTGGCATCCTCGGAGAACTCCTTGCCACAGACCACGTCGGTCGGCACCGGAATCTCCCCGCCGCGGGCCCTGGCCTGCTCGGTGAGGCGCTTGCAGGTATCGATCAGGTCCGGCTCGTAGAGCGACTTGCCGACATTGTAGCCAGCCGCGGCGATGAAGGTGTTGGCAATGCCGCCGCCGACGATCAGCTCGTCCACCACCTGGGTGAGCGACTCGAGCACGGTCAGCTTGGTGGAGACCTTGGAACCGCCGACGATGGCCACCATGGGCCGCGCCGGATTGTCCAGTGCCTTGCCCAGGGCCTCGAGCTCGGCCGCGAGCAGCGGGCCGGCACAGGCCACCGGCGCGAACTGGGCCACGCCGTAGGTGGAGGCCTGGGCGCGATGGGCGGTGCCGAAGGCATCCATCACGAATACATCACACAGGGCTGCATACTTCTTCGCCAGCGCCTCGTCGTTGCTCTTCTCGCCCTTGTTGAAGCGGACGTTCTCGAGCAGGACGACCTCGCCCTCGGCCACTTCGGGCGGATTGTCGAGGTAGTCGCGCACCAGGCGCACTTCCTTGCCCAGCAGGCCGCCCAGATGCTCGGCCACCGGTGCCAGGGAATACTGTTCGTCGAACTCGCCCTCGGTGGGACGGCCCAGATGCGACATCAGCATCACTTTCGCCCCCTGCTTCATGGCCAGCTCGATGGTGGGCAGGCTGGCACGGATACGCTTGTCGCTGGTCACCTTGCCATCCTTGATGGGCACGTTGAGATCCTCGCGGATCAGTACCCGCTTGCCGGAAAGGTCGAGGTCGGACATCTTGATCACGGACATGATCGACTCCTTGGGAAGACTGAAAAGACTGGAAAACGATTGGCAAGGACCGCACCGGCGGCCCTGGCGAATCGCTCTCGCGAACGATTCGCGACGCCGGCGGGCACATGCCCGCCGGCATCACGCAGGCCATCAGCTGCCGACGTGGCGCACCAGGCGCAGCATGTTGCAGGTGTAGCCGTACTCGTTGTCGTACCAGGACACGACCTTGACGAAGGTGTCGTCCAGCTGGATGCCGGCCCCGGCATCGAAGATGGAGGAGTAGCCCACACCACGGAAGTCGGTGGAGACCACCTTCTCGTCGGTGTATGCCAGGGTATCACCCAGCGGGCTGGTCTCGGAGGCGGCCTTCATGGCGGCGCAGATGTCGTCGTAGGAGGCCGGATTGTCCAGCTCCACGGTGAGATCGACCACGGAGACATCGGAGGTCGGCACGCGGAAGGCCATGCCGGTCAGCTTGCCATTCAGCTCGGGCAGCACCTTGCCCACCGCCTTGGCGGCACCGGTGGAGGACGGAATGATGTTTTCCAGGATGCCGCGACCGCCGCGCCAGTCCTTCTGCGAGGGACCGTCGACGGTCTTCTGGGTGGCGGTGGCCGCATGCACGGTGCTCATCAGGCCGCGCTTGATGCCCCACTTGTCGTGCAGCACCTTGGCGATCGGGGCCAGGCAGTTGGTGGTGCAGGAAGCGGCGGAGATGATGCTCTGGCCGGCATAGGTCTCGTGGTTCACGCCATAGACGAACATCGGAGTGGCGTCCTTGGAGGGGGCGGACTGCACCACCTTCTTGGCGCCGGCCTCGATGTGCTTCTGGCAGGTTTCTTCGGTGAGGAACAGGCCGGTGGATTCGATCACCAGATCCGCGCCGACCTCGTCCCACTTCAGGTTGGCCGGGTCGCGCTCGGCGGTCAGGCGGATCTTGCGCCCATCGACCACAAGGTTGTTGCCATCGACACCGACCTCGCCCTGGAAACGGCCATGCACGGAATCGTACTTGAGCATGTAGGCCAGATACTCGGGCTCGAGCAGGTCGTTGATGCCGACGATCTCGATGTCGTCGCTGAACTCGTTGTAGACGGCGCGGAACACCATGCGCCCGATGCGGCCGAAGCCATTGATACCGACTTTGATCGTCATGATTCGATCCTCTTGCTGAATGTATTCATGCCCCGGGACGCGGAACACGCCCCGGGGCGGGAAAAGAAGGCCCCTGTCTCAGAGCACTGACTCGACGGTGGCTACCACGTTCTCCACCGTGAAGCCGAACTCCTTGAACAGGTCACCGGCCGGGGCCGACTCGCCAAAGCGGTCGATACCCACCACGGCGCCCTCGAGACCGACGAACTTGCGCCAGTAGTCGGTGACACCGGCCTCGACGGCCACGCGCTTGATGCCGCTCGGCAGCACCGCCTCGCGATAGGCCGCATCCTGCTTGTCGAAGACATCGACGCTGGGCATGGACACGACGCGCACCTTGCGCCCCTTGCCGGCCAGTTCGTCGGCGGCACCCATGGCCAGGGCCACCTCGGAGCCGGTGGCGATGATCACCACCTCGGGGGTACCGTCGCAATCCTTGAGCACATAGCCGCCACGGGCAATGCCGGCCACCTGTTCGGGCGTGCGCTCCTGGTGCGGCAGCCCCTGGCGGCTCAGGATCAGGCTGGTGGGGCCGTCCTTGCGCTCGACGGCGTATTTCCAGGCCACGGCCGTCTCGACCTGGTCACAGGGGCGCCAGACACTCATGTTGGGCATCATGCGCAGGGTGGCGGTCTGCTCGATCGGCTGATGGGTGGGACCGTCCTCGCCCAAGCCGATGGAGTCGTGCGTGAAGACCTCGATGTGCTGAATCTTCATCAGCGCCGCCATGCGCAGGGCATTGCGCGCGTATTCGGAGAACATCAGGAAGGTGCCGCCATACGGCAGAAAGCCCTTGTGCAGGGAGATGCCGTTGATGATGGCCGCCATGCCGAACTCGCGCACGCCGTAGTTGATGTAGTTGGCATCGGGGGTGTCCTTGCGCATGGGTACCGCACCCGACCACATGGTGAGGTTGGAACCGGCCAGGTCGGCGGAACCGCCCAGGATCTCGGGCAGCTTGGAGACCATGCCCTCGATGGCATTCTGCGAGGCCTTGCGGGTGGCCACACTCTCGGCCTTCTCGATCGCCTGCTGGATATAGCCGTTGGCGATCTCTTCCCAGTTCTCGGGCAGCTCGCCCTTCATGCGGCGCTCGAAATCGGCGGCCAGTTCGGGATACTCGGCCTTGTAGGCGGCAAACTTCTCGTTCCACTCGGCCTCGAGCCGGGCGCCCTTTTCGGTGGCATCCCAGCCCTGGTAGATCTCGTCCGGGATCTCGAACGGACCGTAGGGCCAGCCCAGGGCCTCCTTGGTGAGACGAATCTCGTCTTCGCCAAGAGGGGCACCGTGACACTCTTCCTTGCCCTGCTTGTTGGGCGAGCCGAAACCGATGATGGTCTTGGCCTGGATCAGGGAAGGACGGTCGGTGACGCTGCGTGCCTCCTCGATGGCCTTGCGAATGGCCTCCGGATCATGGCCGTCGACGTTGCGCACCACGTGCCAGCCATAGGCCTCGAAGCGCATCGGGGTGTCGTCGGTGAACCAGCCCTCGACCTCGCCATCGATGGAGATGTTGTTGTCATCGTAGATCGCAATCAGTTTGCCCAGCCCCAGGGTGCCGGCCAGCGAGCAGGCCTCGTGCGAGATGCCCTCCATCAGGCAGCCGTCACCGAGGAAGACATAGGTATGGTGGTCGACGATCTCGTGCCCGGGCTTGTTGAAGTGGGCGGCCAGGATGCGCTCGGCGATGGCCATGCCCACCCCGTTGGTGATGCCCTGGCCCAGCGGGCCGGTAGTGGTCTCGATGCCCGGGGTATAGCCGTACTCGGGGTGGCCCGGGGTCTTGGAATGCAGCTGACGGAACTGCTTGAGGTCCTCCAGCGAAAGATCGTAGCCGGTCAGGTGCAGAACGGCATAAGGCAGCATGGAGCCGTGGCCGTTGGACATGATGAAGCGGTCCCGGTCCCACCAGTCGGGATTCTTCGGGTTGTGGCGCATGAAGTCGTTCCACAGCACCTCGGCAATGTCCGCCATGCCCATGGGTGCCCCGGGATGGCCGGAATTGGCCTTCTGGACGGCGTCCATGGCCAGGGCGCGGATGGCGTTCGCAAGATCTTTGCGCGAAGGCATAAGGTCACTCCTCGATAAACTGAAAATGAATTCGTCTTGGCTCGGCCCCGGCGCTTCCCCCATCGTCGTGTTGCGGGCCGGCAGACCGTCCGCACACCGGGGCGGACGGCGCAAACAAGGGCCGGTATTTTCCCCGACTTCAGCCCCCGGGGCAACCAGCAGCCCCGCCAGGGTGGTCAAACAGGCCTCTGCGCACCCGGCAATGCGCTTGCCCGCGAGGATTTCATGCCATACACTTACAAAAGCCACGGAAGAGATAAAACAGAAGGATTTAAACCTTATAAAACAGAGGTATGCACAATATGCATGGCATCATGAAACTGGCCGGCCATTGTACTTTCGTACTACTTGTATTGCTTTTCCTTGGCTCCGCGGACGCGCAGGAAGCGCGCCCGCTGAGGCTCGGCATTCAGCCCGTACTCCCCCCGCAGCAGACAGTCCGTGCCTGGCAGCCACTGGCCGACTATCTGGGCAAGGCCACGGGGCAGTCGGTGCAGATCGTCCCCTCGCGCAACTTCTTCACCTTCTGGGAACGGCTGAAGAAAGGGGACCAGTTCGACCTCGTCCTGACCGGGGCGCACCTGACGGACTTCCTGGTCCAGCGCATGGACTACCGCCCCCTTGCCCGCATACCGGGACAGGTCAGCTATACCCTGGTCACGGGACAGGACACGCTGATCTTCGACCCCAATGAACTCGTGGGCAAACGCATCGCCAGCCTGGGTTCGCCCAGCCTCGGCGCCCTGCGCGTGGCCGAGCTGTTTCCCAACCCGATGCGCCAGCCGACCATTGTCGAGGTGCCGGACAGTGAAAGCGCCGTCAAGGCCGTACAGGAAGGCCGCGCGGTAGCCGCCATCATCCCCACCCCCCTGGTGCAGCAGTACCCCGACCTCAATACCGTAACCACCACCACCCCGGTTCCGCACATCGCCCTCTCCGCCTCGCCCGAGGTGCCGGAAGCGCAGTTCGAAAAGATGCGCCAGGCACTGCTGCAGGCCTCGGCCACCGAACCAGGCCGGCAGATGCTGGAACGGATCAACATGCCGGGCTTCGTCCCTGCCGGGGCCGAGACCTACGAGGGCTACAGCAGGCTGTTGCAGGGCGTCTGGGGCTACTGAGCCCGGCCCTGCCCCCTGTGCAGGGATGCGCGGGGCGGCGCATCGCGCTACAATCGCGCCATTTTTCCATGCAGGGACCCAGCCCGCCATGAGCGAGAACTTCGTCTTTACCTCGGAGTCCGTCTCCGAGGGCCATCCGGACAAGATGGCCGACCAGATCTCCGATGCCATTCTCGATGCCATCATCGCACAGGATCCGCATGCCCGCGTCGCCTGCGAGACCCTGGTCAAGACCGGCATGGTCGTGCTGGCCGGCGAGATCACCACTTCGGCCCATGTGGA
The DNA here is from genome assembly GCA_003696465.1 of Gammaproteobacteria bacterium. GTDB lineage: Bacteria > Pseudomonadota > Gammaproteobacteria > J044 > J044 > J044. Next base: position 6,738 of record RFHG01000077.1, read on the forward strand.
ATACGAACGCCTCGTGCGTGAAGTGGTCAATGACATCGGCTATACCCATTCCGACATCGGTTTCGACGGCCATACCTGCGCCGTGCTCAACGCCCTTGGCGAACAGTCGCCCGACATCAACCAGGGGGTCGACCGTGCATCGCGCGAGGAACAGGGTGCCGGCGACCAGGGCCTGATGTTCGGCTACGCCAGCAACGAGACCGAGGTCCTGATGCCGGCGCCGATCACCTATGCCCACCGCCTGGTGCGGCGCCAGGCCGAGCTGCGCAACAACGGCGAGCTGCCCTGGCTCAGGCCCGATGCCAAGAGCCAGGTCACCTTCCGCTACGAGGAGGGCCGCCCGGTGGCGGTGGAGGCCATCGTCCTCTCCACCCAGCACGCGCCGGAGATCTCGCAGCCCCAGGTGCACGAGGCCGTGCGCGAGCTGATCATCAAGCCGGTGATTCCGGAGGCGTGGCTCGCCCACTGCCCGGAGGAGCACATCCACATCAATCCCACCGGCAAGTTCGTCATCGGCGGCCCGATGGGTGACTGCGGGCTGACCGGCCGCAAGATCATCGTCGACACCTACGGCGGCATGGCCCGCCACGGCGGCGGGGCCTTTTCCGGCAAGGACCCCTCCAAGGTGGACCGTTCCGCCGCCTATGCCGGCCGCTATGTGGCCAAGAACATCGTCGCCGCGGGCCTGGCCGATCGCTGCGAGATCCAGGTTTCCTATGCCATTGGCGTGGCCGAGCCGACCTCCATCAGCATCAACACCTTCGGCACGGCCCGCATCGAGGAGTCACGCATCGTGTCCCTGGTACGCGAACACTTCGACCTGCGCCCGTGGGGTATTATCACCATGCTCGACCTGCTGCAGCCCATCTACCGTGCCACCGCCAGCTATGGCCATTTCGGTCGCGAGGACCTCGATCTGCCCTGGGAACGCACCGACCGGGCCGAACTGTTGCGCGAGGCCGCCGGCTTGACGACATGAGGCCAGGGCCGCTATAGGTCAACAAACCATTGGAAAAAGCCCTCTGTTCGAGGAGCGCTGCAGCGGGGAAGACGACCCGTCAGGCTCGGACAGACGGCCAGCAACAACGGCGCTCGTTCTGATTCAGGAGTATTTTTCATGAACGCAGTTGTCGATTCCTTCACCGACTACAAGGTTGCCGACCTCTCCCTGGCCGACTGGGGCCGCAAGGAGATCCGCATTGCCGAGACCGAGATGCCGGGCCTGATGGCGCTGCGCGAGGAATTCCGCGACAGCAAGCCGCTCAAGGGTGCCCGCATCGCCGGCTGCCTGCACATGACCATCCAGACCGCGGTACTGATCGAGACCCTGGTGGAACTCGGCGCCGAGGTGCGCTGGTCCTCGTGCAACATCTTCTCCACCCAGGACCACGCCGCGGCCGCCATTGCCGCGGCCGGCATCCCCGTATTCGCCTGGAAGGGCGAGACCGAGGAGGAGTACTGGTGGTGCATCGACCAGACCATCAACGGGCCGAACGACTGGCACCCCAACATGCTGCTCGACGATGGCGGGGATCTGACCCAGGTGATGCACGAGAAGTATCCCGAGCTGCTTGAGCATGTTCGTGGCGTCTCCGAAGAGACCACCACGGGCGTGCATCGCCTGTACGAGATGATGGAGGAAGGCACGCTCAAGGTGCCTGCCTTCAATGTCAACGACTCGGTCACCAAGTCCAAGTTCGACAACCTCTATGGCTGCCGCGAGTCGCTGCTGGACGGCATCAAGCGTGCCACCGACGTGATGATCGCCGGCAAGATCTGCGTGGTGCTGGGCTATGGCGATGTCGGCAAGGGCTGTGCCCAGTCCCTGCGCGGCATGGGCGCCACCGTCTGGGTCACCGAAATCGATCCGATCTGTGCCCTGCAGGCGGCCATGGAGGGCTATCGGGTGGTGACCATGGACGAGGCCGCCAGCCAGGGCGACATCTTCGTCACGGCCACCGGCAACTACCATGTGATCACCCACGAGCACATGCAGCAGATGAAGAACGAGGCGATCGTCTGCAACATCGGCCACTTCGACGACGAGATCGATGTCGCCAGCCTGCGCCAGTACACCTGGGAGAACATCAAGCCGCAGGTGGATCACATCATCTTCCCTGACGGCAAGCGCATCATCCTGCTGGCCGAAGGACGGCTGGTCAACCTCGGCTGTGCCACCGGCCATCCGAGCTTCGTCATGTCCAATTCCTTTACCAACCAGGTGCTGGCCCAGATCGAGCTGTGGAATCATCCGGACAAGTACGAGAACCGGGTCTATGTGCTGCCCAAGCATCTCGACGAGAAGGTGGCCCGCTTGCACCTGGACCGCATCGGCGCCAAGCTCACCCGCCTGACCCAGGCCCAGGCCGAGTACATCGGCGTTCCCGTGGACGGCCCCTACAAGCCCGAGCACTACCGCTACTGAGCCGACCCGACCGCGAGGCCGGCCCCGGGCAACCGGGGCCGGATACTGCATGAACCCCGATTTCGAACTGAGTTTCGAATTCTTTCCGCCGAAGACGGAGCAGGGCCTGGCCAACCTGCTGGCTACCCAGCAGGCGCTGGCCCCACTCAATCCACGCTTTTTCTCCGTTACTTTCGGTGCCGGCGGCACGACCCGCGAACGCACGCTCGAGACCATCCTCGCCCTGCGCGAACAGGACGACCGCATCGAGTGCGCCCCGCATCTTTCCTGCATCGGAAGCACCCGGGACGAAATCCGCGCCATCCTCCAGACCTACATCGACCACGGCATTCGCCACCTGGTAGCGCTGCGGGGCGACATGCCCTCCGGCATGATGGAGCCCCGCGACTTCAGCTATGCCAGCGAACTGGTCGCCTTCATCCGCGAACAGACCGGCGATCACTTCCATATCGAGGTGGCCGCCTACCCCGAGTTTCATCCCCAGGCACGTTCTGCCTTCTCCGACCTGGACTGGTTCGCCCACAAGGTGCGCCAGGGCGCCAACGGGGCCATCACCCAGTACTTCTACAATGCCGATGCCTACTTTGCCTTCATGGAAGACTGCGCACGTCGCCGCATCGACATTCCCGTGGTACCGGGCATCATGCCGATTACCAACCATGTGCAGCTGGCGCGCTTCTCGGATGCCTGCGGCGCCGAGATCCCGCGCTGGATCCGCAAGCGGCTGGAGGCCTACGGCGACGACATGGACAGTCTGCGCGCCTTCGGCACCGAGGTGGTCACCCGAATGTGCGAGCGTCTGATCGCGGGCGGGGCACCCGGGCTTCACTTCTATACCATGAACCGGGCCGAACCCTCGGCCGGGATCTGTCGCGCCCTCGGGCTGGGCCGGGCGTGACCGGCACCGCATGCGCCTGACCCGCCTCTATCTGCCAGAGGAACTCGCGCCAGGCAAGGAACTCCCCCTGCCGGAAAATGCCCGCAGACATCTGATTCAGGTGCTTCGTGCACGGCCGGGCCAGCGGCTGCGCCTGTTCAATGGCCGGGGCGGGGAATACGAGGCGGAGCTGGTGCGTGCCGAGCGCCGCGAGGCCATCGTGCGCGTTCATGCCTTCGACCCCGTGGATCGCGAAAGCCCGCTCGACCTCACCCTGGTCCAGGGCATTGCCAAGGGACCACGCATGGACCTGGCCCTGCAGAAGGCCACCGAGCTGGGCGTGCGGCGTATCGTGCCGCTCGTCTGCGCACGCAGCAGCCTGCCGGGCAAGCGGCTGGACAGGAAGCATGAACACTGGCTCGGCGTGATCGCCTCGGCCTGTGAACAGAGCGGGCGCACCCGCCTTCCCGAACTGTTCCCCCCGCTCACGCTCGACGAGTATCTGAACGAGCCCACTCCGCAGCGCCTGTTCCTGCATCCCGAGACGACACCGGCCGTACAGGCCTTCGGTGAGCTCGAGCGCGAAGCCCGCATCGACGTGGTGGTTGGCCCCGAAGGCGGCCTTTCGGAGACGGAGCGCACACAGCTCCTCGCCGCAGGTGCAC
>RFHG01000484.1 GCA_003696465.1 Gammaproteobacteria bacterium
GCGCAACGACTGGCTGGCGGTGAACCAGTTCACGGTGGTGTCGAACCGCAAAACGCGCCGGCCCGACATCGTGCTGTTTGTGAACGGGCTGCCGCTGGTGGTGATCGAGCTGAAGAACCCCGAGTCGGAACAGGCCACGCTGCGCATGGCCTACAACCAGCTGCAGACCTACAAGCAGGAGCTGCCCGAGCTGTTTGCCTTCAATGCGTTGCTCATTGCGTCGGACGGCATGCAGGCGCGTTTTGGCACGCTCACCAGCGGGTGGGATCGCTTCATGCCGTGGCGCACCATTACGGGCCAGGACCTGTACCGCGAGCCGGGCAACGAGCGCCAGACAGAGGGGGAGTTGCGTCCGGGCCTGGAGGTGCTCGTGCAGGGCATGCTGGCGCCCGCGCGGCTGCAGGACTACATTTTGAACTTCATCACCTTTGAGGAGGCGGCCAGCGGACTGCTCAAGAAGGCGGCGGCCTATCACCAGTACCATGCCGTGAATGCGGCCCTGGCCAGCACGCTCACGGCCTGTGGCATCCGCGCCGATGCGGGTGCGCTGTATGCGGGTTTTGCGGAAGCGGAGGCTGCCGACCCCTTTCGGGAAGGTGCGGGTGTGGCCGACACGGCCGGCCCCGATCGCTATCGACCGGGCTTTGGCCAGCACAGGGCCGGGGTAGTGTGGCACACGCAGGGATCGGGCAAGAGCCTGTCCATGCTCTTTTATGCCAGCAAGGTGATCCGCCATCCGGCCATGCAGAACCCGACCATCGTCGTGATCACCGACCGCAATGATCTCGACAATCAGTTGTTCGGGACGTTTTCGGCCAACAGGCAGCTGCTTCGGCAAACACCACAGCAGGCCGCCAGCCGCGCCGACCTGCAGGAGCTGTTGCAGGTGGCGTCGGGAGGAGTCATCTTCACTACCATTCAGAAGTTTTTTCCGGAGCAGAAGGGGCAGAAGTATCCGCCCTTGTCGCTGCGCAGCAACATCGTGGTGATCGCCGATGAGGCGCACCGCAGCCAGTACGATTTCATCGATGGCTTCGCGCGCCACATGCGCGATGCGCTGCCCAACGCCACCTTTATCGGCTTTACGGGTACGCCCATAGAGACGGACGACAAAAGTACGCGTGCAGTCTTCGGCGACTACATCTCGATCTACGACATCCAGCGTGCGGTGGAAGACGGCGCTACGGTGCCCATTTACTACGAAAGCCGGTTGGCCCGCATCGAGCTGGACGAGGAGGCGAAGCAGTGGCTCGATGAGGAGTTCGAGGCGATCACCGAAGCCGAGGAAGACGAGGTCCGCAAGCAGCAGTTGAAAAGCAAATGGACGCGGCTGGAGGCGCTGCTGGGCGCCGAACGACGGCTGAAGCTGGTGGCTGAAGACATCGTCCGGCACTTTGAGCAGCGGCAGCAGATCTTGCGCGGCAAGGGCATGATCGTGTGCATGAGCCGGCGTATCTGCGTGGAACTCTATGAGGCGATCGTGGCGCTGCGCCCCGAGTGGCACCACGACGACATCGAGCGGGGCAAGATCAAGGTGGTCATGACGGGCTCGGCATCCGATCCGGCCGACTGGCAAAAGCACATCCACAACAAGGCCGAGCGCGACATCCTGGCGCGCCGGTTCAAGGACCCGGACGACGAGCTCGAGCTGGTCATCGTGCGCGACATGTGGCTCACCGGCTTTGATGCGCCGCCCCTGCACACCATGTACATCGACAAGCCCATGAACGGGCACAACCTGATGCAGGCCATTGCCCGCGTGAACCGCGTGTTTCGCGACAAGCCGGGCGGTCTGGTAGTGGACTACGTGGGCATTGCCAACTCGCTGAAAAAGGCATTGGCCGTTTA
>RFHG01000485.1 GCA_003696465.1 Gammaproteobacteria bacterium
CAGCTCTCGATGGAGGGGCGCATGAGCCTGTGCAACATGACGATCGAGGCCGGGGCGCGCTGCGGCATGGTCGCGGTGGACGATGTCACGATCGACTATGTCCGCGGACGCCCCTATGCGCCGAAGGGTGAGCTGTGGGACCGGGCCGTGGCGGCCTGGCGCGAGCTGCATTCCGATGCCGATGCCGAATTCGATCGCGAGATCGAGTTCGATGCGGCCGACATCGTGCCGCAGGTGACCTGGGGCACGAGCCCGGAGATGGTGCTGCCGGTGACGGCGCGCGTGCCGGACCCGGCGGATGCCAGGGACGCGGTGCAGCGCGAGAGCTGGAGGCGTGCGCTCGATTACATGGGCCTGACCCCCGGCACGCCAATCACCGGGATTGCGGTGGACAAGGTGTTCATCGGCTCATGCACGAACGGGCGCATCGAGGATTTCCGCGAGGCCGCCCGCATCGCCAGGGGGCGGAAGGTGGCCGCGAATGTGAAGCTGGCGATGGTTGTGCCGGGATCGGGGCTGGTGAAGAAGCAGGCCGAGGAAGAGGGGCTGGATGCCATCTTCCGCGAGGCGGGGTTTGAGTGGCGCGAGCCGGGTTGCTCGATGTGCCTGGCGATGAACGCCGACCGGCTGGAGCCGGGCGAGCGCTGTGCCTCGACGAGCAACCGGAACTTCGAAGGACGCCAGGGCATGGGCGGGCGCACGCACCTGGTCAGCCCGGCCATGGCCGCGGCAGCGGCGATCGCCGGACATTTCGTCGACATCCGCGACTGGCATTAACCGCGGAGTACGCCGAGGACGCAGAGTGGACATTAATAAGGTGACGGAAGCTGTACTTGATTCGGCTATTGCGGTACACAGGGAGCTCGGGCCCGGGCTGCTGGAGTCTGCCTATGAGGCTTGTCTCGCGTTTGAACTCGTGGATCGAGGCTTGAAGGTGGAACGCCAGGTTGAGCTGCCTGTTGTTTACCGCGAATGCCGGGTGGATTGCGGGTAACGAATGGATATGGTGGTTGAAGATTGTGTTCTGTTGGAGCTGAAGAGTGTCAAAACTCTGTTGCCCATCCATGAAGCCCAGTTGCTTTCCTATCTGAAGCTATCCGGTATCAAGGTGGGCCTGCTTTTGAACTTCAATGTTCGCCTGATGAAACAGGGTATACGAAGAATGGTTTTTCAACATGAGGGCTGACCTCAGCGAACACTGCGTTCTCAGCGGTGGATATAGGAGATAAATATGCAGGCATTTACTCGCTTGAAGGGGATCGTGGCGCCGCTGGATCGCGCCAATGTCGATACCGATGCCATCATCCCGAAGCAGTTTCTGAAATCGATC
>RFHG01000486.1 GCA_003696465.1 Gammaproteobacteria bacterium
CGCGATCGCGGTGCCTGCTATCTGTGTCATCCCGGGGCCACCACCCAGTGCCTGCGCGGTGCCATGGGCAAGGCAGTGGATGCGGGCGGCAATGCCCTGATGAGCTGTCAGAGCTGCCATGGCAGCATGAGTGCCGTGGGCAATCCGCTGCGCAAGGGCTGGTTCGACGAGCCCAACTGCCAGGCCTGCCACCACGACGGCAAGCGTGAACTGGCCGCCACCGATGCCAGCGGGGTGCTCAAGCAGTGGAGTGATACCCGTTTTGCCACCAACCCCGATACGCCGATGGCCGGGGTGAGCCTGTATCGCTTCAGCAAGGGGCATGGCGGCCTCCAGTGCGAGGCCTGCCACGGCGCGACCCATGCCATCTATCCCACCTCGCACGAGAACGACAACATCCTTGCCGTTTCCCTGCAGGGCCATGCCGGCACCATTGCCGAGTGCAGTGTCTGTCACCAGAGCGTGCCCTTTACCGACAGCGAGGGGCCGCACGGCATGCATACCACGGGTCCCGATTGGGTCAAGGGGCATGAAAAATACGCCAAGCGCAATCGGCAGAGCTGTGCCTATTGCCACGGGGCCGACTTCCAGGGCAGCCCGCTGGCGCAGATCAAGACGCAGAAGACCTTCAACATCGAGCACGGCGCGATCACCTACGGCCCCGGTGATCTGGTGACCTGCTACGACTGTCATGATGGCCCCAGCGGCAAGAATGTCTTCGTACGCGAGAAGACCCTGGTGGCGCAGCACCACCTGGATCGCAACAGGGCGCTGTCACCGCAGGAGGCCCTGACCTCCCTGGCTGGACTGCTGGGCGAATACAGTCGTCGCCTGCAGGCGCGGGGCGAGGCCGGTCCCTGAAACAGGACGGGTTGCCGGACGTACATGGTCGGGCCCTGTGCCCGGCCATGTCGTTTGCGGGACGATACTGTCAGGTTCAGGGGGGCGTCGGGGCCATTCCTGCGTGGGCCGAGAGCCGGCGATGGGCATCGGCGATGGCCGCGTCCAGATAGCCCCAGTAGTAGTCGAGCACCGAGATGCCGACCTGCCGCTCGCCCAGTTCCTCGCCATTGGGTCCCAGGACCAGCACTGTTGGCGTGAGCCTGATGCCGTAACGCGCGGCAATCTCCGACGGACTGCGGCGCAGGCCGTCGAAATCGCGCACTGCGCGGCTGCTGCTGATGTTGAGCACGCGCAGGCGCACCCCCTCGCGGTACTCGGGCGCCACCTGCATGGGCTGCAGGATCTCGTCCTCCAGCACGCGACAGTAGGGGCAGCCGTCGGCCACCACGGCCAGCACTACCGGCACGCCTGCGCGGGCTGCCTCCTGGCCGGTGGCCTGCAGATCCACGGCCTGGGGCAGCGGGGTATCCACCCGGGCACAGGCCGGAAGCAGGCTCAGGGCGAGCAGCAGGCCCGCCAGCAGGCGCAGGGTGCGAGGGGTCGGTATAATCATCTCTTTTTCAGACATGGAAAGGCCCCATGATATTCCATAAAACCCGCGCCGTGGAGCAAACGGCATGAGTGCCGGCATCCTGCGCATCGCCACCCGCAAGAGCCCGCTGGCCCTGTGGCAGGCCGAGGAAGTGGCCCGACGCCTGCGCGCCGCCCATCCCGGCCTGGAGGTGGAGCTGGTCGGCATGACCACTCGTGGTGACAAGATCCTCGACACCCCGCTGGCCAAGGTGGGCGGCAAGGGCCTGTTCGTCAAGGAGCTGGAGCAGGGCATGCTCGAAGGGCGGGCCGACATCGCCGTGCACTCGATGAAGGACGTGCCGATGGAGTTCCCGCAGGGGCTGGGGCTGGCCGTCATCCTCGAGCGCGAGGATCCGCGCGATGCCTTCGTCTCCAACCACCATGCCAGCCTCGACGCCCTGCCCGAAGGGGCCGTGGTCGGCAC
>RFHG01000487.1 GCA_003696465.1 Gammaproteobacteria bacterium
CACCCCTTCTACGATCGCGAGGTGCCCGTCATCCTCGGCACCCATGTCACGACCGATGCCGGTACCGGCGCGGTACACACCGCCCCCGGACATGGCCAGGAGGACTACGTCGCCGGCCTGGCCTACGACCTGCCGGTGGACAACCCGGTGGGCCCGGACGGCCGCTTCCTGCCCGGCACCGAGCTGTTTGCCGGCGAGTCCGTGCACGAGGCCAACGGCCACGTCATCGAGGTGCTGAAGGAACACGGCACCCTGGTCTGCGCCAACAAGGTCCATCACAGCTATCCGCACTGCTGGCGGCACAAGACCCCGATCATCTTCCGCGCCACCCCGCAGTGGTTCATCGGCATGGACGAGCATGGCCTGCGCGATCTGGCGCTGCGCGCCATCCGGCGGGTGGAGTGGATGCCCGACTGGGGTCAGGCCCGGATCGAGGGGATGGTGCAGAACCGGCCCGACTGGTGCATCTCCCGCCAGCGCACCTGGGGCGCCCCCATTGCCCTGTTCGTGCACCGAGAAACCGGCGAGCTGCACCCGCGCACCGCCGAACTCATCGAGGCAGTAGCCAGCCGCATCGAACAGCAGGGCATCCAGGCCTGGTTCGATCTCGAGCCCGAGGAACTGCTGGGCGAGGAGGCCTCCGATTACGAAAAGGTGACGGACACGCTGGACGTGTGGTTCGACTCCGGCGTGACCCATGCCTGCGTGCTCGAACGCCGCGAGGAGCTGGCCTGGCCGGCCGACCTCTACCTCGAGGGCTCCGACCAGCACCGCGGCTGGTTCCAGTCCTCGCTGCTCACCAGCACGGCCATGCACGGCAAGGCGCCCTATCGGCAGGTGCTCACCCACGGCTTCACGGTGGACGAGAAGGGCCGCAAGATGTCGAAGTCGCTCGGCAATGTCATCCCGCCGCAGAAGGTATGCAACAGCCTGGGCGCCGATATCCTGCGCCTGTGGGTGGCGGCCACCGACTACTCCGCCGAGATGGCCGTCTCCAACGAGATCCTCAAGCGCTCGGCCGATGCCTACCGCCGCATCCGCAACACCGCGCGCTTCCTGCTCGCCAACCTCAACGGCTTCGACCCGCAACGGGACCTCCTGGCCGCGGGCGAAATGCTGGCCCTGGACCGCTGGGTGGTGGATCATGCCCGCCGCCTGCAGGACGAGATCACCCGGGCCTACGACCGCTACCAGTTCCATCTCATCTACCAGAAGCTCATCAACTTCTGCACCGTGGAGCTGGGCAGCTTCTACCTCGACATCGTCAAGGACCGCCAGTACACCACCCAGGCCGAGAGCCGCGCCCGGCGCTCGGCGCAGACCGCGATGTACCACCTGATCGAGGCCATGACGCGATGGATGGCCCCGATCCTGAGCTTCACCGCCGAGGAGATCTGGCAGCACATCCCGGGGCCGCATGACGACTCGGTGTTCTTCGCCACCTGGTACGAGGATCTTGCCGCACTGCCCGAGGACGACCCCTTCGGCCGTCAGTACTGGGAGCAACTGGTGCAGGTGCGCGACGCCGTGAGCCGTCGCCTCGAGGTACTGCGCAACGAGAAGGCCATCGGTTCCTCGCTGGATGCCGAGGTGGACCTGTACTGCACATCCGGGCTGCGTGCCGATCTCGAGCGGCTGGGCGATGAACTGCGCTTCGTGCTCATTACCTCGGATGCACGCGTGCACGACCTCGACTCGGCACCGGCCGGCACCGAGGCCGAGCCCATCGGCAGCGAACAGCTGGCCGTAGTTGCCGCAGCCTCGCCCCATGCCAAGTGCGTGCGCTGCTGGCATCACCGGTCCGACGTCGGCAGCCATCCGGAGCATCCCGAGCTCTGCGGCCGCTGCGTCGAGAATGTCGAGGGCCCCGGCGAACAGCGGCAGTACGCCTGATGCTGCGCTGGCTTTGGCTCTCGGCGCTCGTCGTCGCCCTCGACCAGGCCACCAAGTGGTGGGCCCAGGCCAACCTGCTGCCGCATGTGCCTCGCCCCCTGCTGCCCCATCTCGATCTCACCCTGATGTTCAATCGCGGGGCCGCCTTCAGCTTCCTGAGCGACCAGTCCGGCTGGCAACGCGGCTTCTTCACCGGCCTTGCCGTGGTGTCGGTCGTGGTGCTCACCATCTGGCTGGCCCGGCTTCCACGTCACGATCACTGGACCGCGGCCGGCATCGCGCTGATCATCGGCGGCGCCATCGGCAATGCCATCGACCGCGTCCGGCTGGGGCATGTGGTCGACTTCATCGACTTCTGGGTCGGCGACTGGCACTGGCCGGCCTTCAACATCGCCGACAGCGCCATTACCGTGGGTGCCCTGCTGCTGGTCCTGCTGGCATTCCGTGGTGAAACGAAAGCAAAGGGGAAGAAGCGCCGATGAGCGAACCCGCCCCCATCCAGCGCGGCTGCCGGGTCTGCCTGCAGCACGAAATCCTCCTCGAGGACGGCACCGTGGCCGACAGCAGCTTCGACGAGGAACCGATCTGCATCACCATCGGCCAGGGCGACCTGCATCCCGCCTTCGAGCACCTGCTCATCGGCCTCATCGAGGGTGACGAGCGCAGCTTCGAGATCCCGCCCGAGACCGGCTTCGGCGAACCGGACCCGGACCTCATCCGTCCCATGCCACGCAGCGAGTTCCCGCGCGACTTCCCCCTGCAGCCCGGGCTCGTCATCACCATGACCACACCCACCGGAGAAGAACTGCCGGCGATGATTCGTGCCGTCGACAGGGAACGGGTGCTGGTCGACCTCAACCACCCCTTTGCCGGCCATACCCTCACCTTCCGCTGCCGCATCCGTTCCGTCGAGCCCGCCGGAGACTGATTTTCCCGGGAACCGGCCTCGGCAACCCGCCCGCATACCACCTCCGCGGCATCATCCTGGCCCGTGGGGTACAATGCACGGCATGAACATCCTGCTTGCCAATCCCCGCGGCTTCTGCGCCGGTGTCGACCGGGCCATCGAGATCGTGGAAAGGGCGCTGCAGCAGTTCGGTGCGCCCATCTACGTGCGCCACGAGGTGGTGCACAACCGCTTCGTGGTCAACGACCTGCGCGAAAAGGGCGCGGTGTTCGTCGAGGAACTGGACGAGGTGCCCGACGGCAGCATCGTCATCTTCAGTGCCCACGGGGTCTCGAAAGCGGTACAGGAACAGGCTGCCCAACGTGGCCTGCAGGTGTTCGATGCCACCTGCCCGCTGGTGACCAAGGTGCACATGGAAGTCGCCCGCTACGGCAAGCGCGGCATCGAGGTCATCATGATCGGCCATCGCGGCCATCCCGAAGTGGAGGGCACACTGGGCCAGTATCTGGAAGGCCCCGGCATCCACCTGGTCGAAAACACGGACGATGTGGCACGGCTCGAAGTGACCGATCCCGAAAAGCTGGCCTATGTCACCCAGACCACGCTCTCGGTGGACGAGACCCGCGACATCATCGCTGCCCTGCGCGCGCGCTTCCCGGCCATTCAGGGCCCGCGCAAGGACGACATCTGCTACGCCACGCAAAACCGCCAGGACGCGGTGCGCAAGCTTGCCGCAGAATGCAGCCTGATCTTCGTCGTCGGCTCACCCAACAGCTCCAACTCCAACAGGCTGCGCGAACTCGCCGAACGTGCCGGTGCCACCGCCTACCTCATCGACGCACCGGAACAGATCAAACCCGAGTGGCTCGAGGGCCATGAGCATATCGGCGTGACCGCCGGCGCATCGGCACCGGAAGTCCTGGTGCAGCAGGTCATCGACCATCTGCGCAACACCAGAAAGGCCGTGGTGCACGAGCACCACGGCCTCGAGGAAAACATCACCTTC
>RFHG01000488.1 GCA_003696465.1 Gammaproteobacteria bacterium
CAGCGATGCGTTCGCGGACGGGAACCCGCGCAGCGGGCACGGGCCCGGGGTGCCCTTTCTTTGCCCACTTTCTTTGGGCAAGCAAAGAAAGTGGGGCGCAGCCGCGCAGCGGATGTGCAATTACCGAGTTCGTGCCAGCTTATATGAGAACAAAATCCCAAATCGTCGCCAGATATCCTGCAGCCCTGATCAATACAGATCCACCGGATCCACATCCAGCGACCACCGAACCTTCCTCGTCTCCTTCTGCCCGCGAATCAGCGCCTCCAGTCTGTCCAGCTGGGCATGCAACGGCCTGCGCCGATCGGCCCGCAGCAGCAGGTGGTATCGCCAGCGGCCGGCACGCCGGGCCATGGGTGCGGGCACCGGGCCCCAGACATCCACACCCTCCATCGGCGGCAGCGCCCGGACCAGCGATTCCAGCCAGTTGGCAGCCGCCTGTTCATCGGTACTCTCGGCCCGCAGCAGCGCAAGATGCCCGAACGGGGGCAGGCCGGCCTGTCTGCGCTCCTCCAGCAGGCGCTCGGCCACCGCCTCATACCCCTCCCGTACCAGGGCCTGCAGCAGGGGATGATCCGGCTGCCGGGTCTGGATCAGGACCTCGCCCGGGCGTTCCCCGCGCCCGGCGCGCCCCGCAACCTGCACGATGAGCTGGGCCATGCGCTCGGCTGCCCGCACATCGGCCGAGAACAGCCCCTGGTCGGCGTCCAGCATGCCCACCAGGGTCACACCGGGAAAGTCATGGCCCTTGGCCAGCATCTGGGTGCCAACCAGAATCCGGGCCACGCCACTACGGGCCCGCTCCAGGGCGGCCTCCAGCGCGCCGCGCCGGGTCGTGCTGTCGCGGTCAATGCGTTCGACGGCCAGGCCCGGAAAGTGCCGTTCCAGAGCCTCCTCGATGCGCTGCGTGCCCTGCCCGATCCCGCTCAGGTCGGGCGACCCGCATTGCGGGCAGCGTTCGGGCGGGCGCTCTTCGTGGCCGCAGTGATGGCAGCGCAACAGGCGCTGGCGGGCATGCCAGGTGAGCCGCGCATCGCACCGATGACAGGTGGCGATATGCCCGCAGCCCTCGCACAGCAGGACCGGCGCCCAGCCCCTACGGTTGAGAAACAGCAGCACCTGGTTGCCCGCATCCAGATGGCGTCGCATGGCCTCCAGCAGGGTGCGGGACAGTCCTTCCTCCCCGGGATCGGCACGCAGATCGACCAGGGCCATGCGCGGCTTCACTGCGCCGCCCGCGCGGGCCGGAAGCGCGAGCCGCTGCCAGGCACCCTCCCGCACTCGCTGCAGGGCCTCCAGGGTGGGGGTGGCCGAACCCAGCAGGGCCGGTACCCCGGCACGATGTGCGCGCATCACGGCCAGATCACGAGCGTGATAACGGAACCCGTCCTGCTGCTTGAGCGAGGCATCGTGCTCCTCGTCCACCACCACCAGTCCCAGCCGCGGCAGCGGCGTGAATACGGCGGAGCGGGTCCCGATGACGACCCGGGCGGC
>RFHG01000489.1 GCA_003696465.1 Gammaproteobacteria bacterium
AGGGGTGTTGCCGCACATGGAAGATTACGGGCTGCCGGATGTGGCGGGGCTGTTCCAGGGGCTGCCGCATTCGCTGAACGAGTGGGTCATGCAGGTGCGGCGTGCCATCCTGCGTTTCGAGCCGCGCATCCTGCCGCATGGCCTGCAGATACAGGCCGAGCCGTTTGACGCGAGAAAGGGCGAGCAGCGCATCCGCCTCACGGTGCAGGCCACGCTTGCGGGGGGTGAGTCCCTGCGACTGGCGGCCGTGTTCGATGGCGATGGTGCCGTGCATGTTTCCCGGCGGGGTCTGTCGGCATGAGTCTGCGCGCCTATTTCGATGTCGAGATGCGCCGTTTGCACGAGGCGGCGGAGGAGTTCGCCCGCCTGCACCCGGAGGCGGCGCGCATGCTCAACATGACCGAGCTGCGTGATCGCGATCCCTATGTGGAACGCCTGCTCGAGGGCGTGGCCTTCCTCACTGCCCAGGTGCGCCAGCAGATCGACGAGGATGTGCCCGAGCTGAGCGAGACCCTGCTCAACCAGATGTGGCCGGACCTGCTGCGCCCGCTGCCGGCCATGACCATCATGCAGCTTGCCCCCCTGCCGGGTCAGTTGCGGCGCACCGAGACGCTGGAGGCGGGCCTGGTCTTCCACCCGCAGGGACGGTCGGCGGAGGCCCCGGATTGTGCCTTTCGGACCAGTCGCCCGCTGCGGGTGAATCCCCTGCGCATCACCCAGGGCGAGCTGGCCGAACAGGCCGGAGGCGGCAGCCGCTTGCTGCTGCGCTTCGAGAGTGATGCCCAGGTGGCGCTGGACACGCTCGATCTTTCGGCACTGAGCCTGTACCTGCACGCGGCACCGGATGTGGCCCTGTGGCTGCATCAGCGCCTGACCCGGGGCCTGCGCGGTGCGGCCCTGCGCATACGCGATGCCGACGGCATCGAGCGCGCGTTGCCCAATGCCGTGCTGGAGTTTCGTGCTGCGCATCTCGAGGGAGATGCGTCGGTGGTGCCGCTCTCGGGCCGCCGCTTTGGCGCCTTCCATCTGCTGCAGGAATACTTCTGCTTCCGCGAGCGATTCATGTTCGTCACCCTGCATGGGCTGGAGGGCGTGGCCTGGCCGGAGCGCTGTACGGAATTCGATCTGCTGCTGGACCTGGATGAGACGCCACCGGCCCGGCATGGCATCTCCGGCGACAGCCTGCGCCTGCATTGCGTGCCGGCCGTCAATCTCGTCGAGGACGATGCCCGGCCCATTCAGGTGCGCCCGCATCGCACCGAGTGGCGGGTGCTGCCCGATGCCCATCCGCCCACCCGCCAGTTCGTGCACAGCGTGCTCGCGGTGGAAGGCCTGCCGACCGGAAGCGGGCAGCGGATCAGCTATCAGCCCCTGAGCGGGCTGCGTCACGGGCGCCCGGAGGGGGCCTGGTACGGGGTTCGGCGTCGCGATACCGGAGACGAGGCACCGGGCGTGTTCCTCGAACTGGGTGGCACCGAGACCCTGCGCGAACAGACCCTGAGCTGTCGCATCCTGCGTTTCAACGGCAGCGCACCACACGAGATGCTGGGCAGCGGCGAGATCACGCGCCCCGCCCCCGGGGTACCGTCATTCGTGGCGGCCGAGAACCTGCTGCGACCGACCCGGCCCCTGTACCCACCCGCAGCCGGCGGTCGCCGCTGGCATTTTCTGTCGCACATGAAGTTCAGCCTCTCGGGGCTGGACGGAGTGGAGGCCCTGCAGGGTCTGATGGCCCTCTACGACTGGGGCGATACCGCGACTGCGCGCCAGCGCCGGGAGGCCATGCTGGCACTGGAGCAGCAGCCGATGGAGCGGGTCATGCGCGGCACCTTCCTGCGCGGGGTGCAGGTGCGTCTCAAGCTCGACCAGTCCGGCTTTCGTTCGGAGGACGAGATCGGGCTGTTTGGCGAGGTGCTGCACAGCTTTCTGGGCCAGCTGGCGCCCATCAACCTGGCCGTGGAGACACGGCTGCAACTGGAACCGAGTGGCAGGGAGCTGACATGGAGACCGATGCAGGGCCAGCGACTGCCGATGTAAGGGCCACGGTCGAGGCCGTGCTCGATGCGGTGGGTCGCGGCGACCTGGCCCGCCCCACCCTGGCGGCCCTGTTGCGGCTGCTTGAAGCCGCTGGCCGGGCACAGGGGGCGTCAGAGCCGCTGGAGGCCCAGGGCGTGCGCCTGCGTACTGCGCCGGAACTGAGCTTTCCCGCCAGTGACCTGCGCCGCTGCCGGCGCGAGGACAGCGGCTGGCAGCTCGAGGTGAACCATCTGGGACTGCATGGCGTGGACGGCTGCCTGCCGCAGTACTTTCTCGAGCACGCGGCGCGTGAGGAAGGGCCGCGGCCGCTGTGCGATTTCCTCGATCTGCTGGGCGAGGGAGTGTACCGCCTGCACTACGAGGCCTGGAAGCGCCTGCGGCCGGTCGCCACGCTGGACGACCCTGCCAATCCCCTGCCGCAGTGGCTGGCTGCCCTGGCCGGCGAGAGCGAGGGACGCGACCTGCACGGGGGGGTGGCCAGCGGCAATGCCGCAGTGCTCGAGGACCTGCTCTGCGAGGCCCTGGACGGTGTGCCGGTGCGGGTGGAGGAGTTCCATTCCAGCTGGCTGCCCGTTGCTCCGGCCGCGCTGGGGGAGCGCACGACCCGTCTTGGCGACTCTGCCGTGCTGGGCCGGCGGGTGCACGACATCCAGGCCGCGGTGGCCATTCGGGTGGGCCCGGTCGACCTCGAGTGGGCAATGGACCGTCTGCGTTCGGAAACGGCGCGCCAGGCGCTGCTGCGCCGGGTGCGCCGTTTCAGCGGGGCCACGCTGGACTTTGACCTTTGCCTCAGCGTTCGCCCGCCCGCGCAAGGCCTCCGACTGGGCAGTGCCGACCTGCGGCTGGGGTGGAGCAGTTTCCTGGGCCGCCCCGCCACGGCGCTGCACGAACTCAGGGTGAATCACGACAGCCTGCGCGGCGACGCGGGCACAACCGGACAGCACAACAGGCAAGGAGAACGGAATGAAGGCCGAATCGATACGCGCGCTGCTTGAGCGACTGGACGACCGTATGGCACGGGCCCTGGAGCGGGCGGCGGAAGTGGCCGTGCGGCGCAGTCACCTGGCGGTGGCACCGGAGCACTGGCTGGTGGCACTGCTGGAGGACGAGGGCAGCGGTATGGCGGCGGCCCTGGAGCGCCTGGGCGTGGACGTGGAAGCACTGGGCGAGGAGCTGTTCGCGGCCCTGGGCCGCAAGCGGGGCGGGCAGGTGGTGCGCCCGGCCCTGTCGCCTGCGCTGTGGCAGTGGCTGGAGGCGGCCGGCCGGGTGCCGGGGTCGATCGATGGCGCGCGACTGCTGGCCTGCCTGCTGGAGCTGGCCCCCTCGCTGGAAGGCGCGCCCTTTGCCCGGCTGGCCGCGGCGGACATCAGACCGCCCGTGGTGGAGCCCATGGCTCCGACGAACGGTGTGGAGGCCCTCCAGGCCGGGCGTTCCGCAAGGGCCGACGAGGCACTGGAGCGCTTCACCGTGGACCTCACCGCCCAGGCCCAGGCCGGCCAGCTCGATCCGGTCCTGGGGCGCGACGAGGAGATCCGCATGATGCTCGATATCCTCTGCCGGCGGCGCAAGAACAACCCCATACTGGTGGGCGAGCCCGGCGTGGGCAAGACCGCGCTCATCGAGGGCCTGGCACTGCGCATTGCCGGCGGTGCGGTACCGCCCGAACTGAGAGACACCCGCATTCGGGTGCTCGATCTCGGGCTGCTGCAGGCCGGGGCCGGGATGAAGGGCGAGTTCGAGCAGCGTCTGCAGGATGTACTGGAGGCGGTGCGCCAGGCCGAGGAGGAGATCATCCTCTTCATCGACGAGGCCCATACCCTGATTGGCGCCGGCGGCGAGGCCGGCGGCTCGGATGCGGCCAATCTGCTCAAGCCAGCCCTGGCCCGCGGCGAGATACGGGCCGTGGCGGCCACTACCTGGGCCGAATACAAGCGCTACTTCGAACGTGATGCCGCGCTGGAACGGCGTTTCCAGCTGGTCAAGGTCGAAGAGCCCGACATCGATACGGCCATCCTCATGCTGATGGGCCTCAAGGAGCGCTATCAGCAGCACCATCGCCTGCCCATCACCGACGAGGCCATCGAAGCGGCGGTGCGGCTGTCGGCCCGCTACATCAATGGCCGACAGCTGCCGGACAAGGCCATCGACCTGCTCGATACCGCCTGCGCGCGGGTGCGCATGGGGCAGGTGGCCAGCCCGGCAGCGCTCGAGCGTGCCCAGGCGCGTATCCAGCACCTGCGCGACCGGCTGGCCCAGATCGACAGCGACCATCGCCGCGGCGTGCCGGTCGATGAGCGCCTGCGGGACTCCCTGGAAGGGGAGCTGGCCGAGGCAGAGGCGGAGCTGGAGGCACTGGAGGCGCGCTGGGACGAGGAGCGCATCCTGGTGACCGCCATTCGCGAACATGGTCAGGGGTTGCCGGCGCTCGACGGCGCGCGGCTCGAGACGGAGCTGGAGCGGGCCCGGCGCATGCGCAGGGCCCTGGCCGCCACCCAGGGCGGAGAGGCCCTGCTGCATCCCGAGGTCGATGCCTCGACCATCGCTTCGGTGGTCTCCGACTGGACCGGGGTGCCGCTGGGACGCATGGTGGAGGACGAGCTCGGCGTACTGCTGGAACTCGAGCAGCGCCTCGGCGAGCGCATCATTGGCCAGGATGCCGCCCTGGCCCTGCTCGCGCGCGGCATGCGCAATGCCCGGGCCCGGCTGGGCAATCCGCAGGCCCCCATGGGCGTGTTCCTGTTCGCCGGCCCCAGTGGCGTGGGCAAGACCGAGACCGCCCACGCCCTGGCCGACATCCTCTTCGGTGGCGAGCGTTATCTCGTCACCATCAACATGAGCGAATACCAGGAAGCGCACACCGTCTCCCAGCTCAAGGGTTCCCCCCCCGGCTATGTCGGCTACGGCGAGGGCGGTGTGCTCACCGAGGCCGTGCGCCAGCGCCCCTACAGCGTGGTCCTGCTCGACGAGATCGAGAAGGCCCATCCGGATGTGCTCAACCTGTTCTATCAGGTCTTTGATCGCGGCTTCATGCGTGATGGCGAGGGGCGCGAGATCGATTTCCGCAATACCGTCATCATTATGACCTCGAATCTCGGCAGCGAGACCCTGCTGCAACTGCTGGAGCAGGACGACGAGGCCGGGCATCCGGCTCCGGCAGCCCTGGTCGAGGCGATCCGCCCCGATCTGGAGCGTCACCTCGCCCCCGCCCTGCTGGGGCGCATGCAGATCGTGCCCTTCCTGCCGCTGGACGAGGAGATCCTGCGCGGCATCGTCGCCCTGCGCCTGGAGGCCCTGGCGGAACGTCTGGGCGCCACCCACGGGGTCGAACTGTGCTGCGAGGAGTCGGCCCTGGCCGCGCTTGCCGCACGTTGTCAGGCCGGCAACCGGGGTGCGCGTCAGGTGGGTACCTGGCTGGAGCAGAATCTCCTGCCCGGCATGGCGCGCAGCCTGCTGGCCATGCAGGCCGAGGGCGACCTGCCGCAGCGCCTGTGGATTACCGCCGATGACGCAGGCGAGATCGAGCTGGTATTCACCGACGGCCCGGCACAGACCGAACCGGCGGAAACCCCCGCCTTCGCAACCGCCTAGCCTGGAGGAGTCACCAAGCGATGGAAACCGCTAGCACAGTTGCCGCCCTGCCGGGTGCGGCACGGAGTCAATACCGGCTGGAGATCGATGGCCTGCAGGAACCCCTGGTGCTGCAGGGCTTTGTCTGTGACGATCATGCCCTGAATACCGATTACCGCTTCCGGCTCGATGTGCACTGCGAGGCGGATCTGGCGGCCCTGCATGGTCGCCCCTGCCGGCTGGTCATCCACGCCACGGCCGGGGAGGTCGTTCATCACGGTCTGCTCGCGCGCTCGACCGAGCGCGGCCGCAGCGCAGAGGGCCGCGGCTGGCAGCTGGAGATGCGCTCACCCCTGCATCCCCTGGCCGATCTGCGGCGCGACCGCGTGTTCGTCGATGCCGACCCGCTGGACCTGTGCATACAGCTCGTGCGTGAATCCTGCCCCGGCATTGCCGACACGCGCCAGCAGGTGAGCGAGCGTCCGCGTCCGCGCGAGATCATCGTCCAGTACGAGGAGAGCGACCTCGAGCTGCTCGACCGGCTGATGCGCTGGCATGGCTGGTACTGGGCCGTGCGTGACGAA
>RFHG01000490.1 GCA_003696465.1 Gammaproteobacteria bacterium
GCACTGTATGCGCCCACCTTCGACAAGAAGCTGCCCCGCATGCTCGAGGGTGACTACGAGCGTCCCAACTTCCCGCTCAAGCACCTGGACAAGGACACCAAGCTCTTCATCCGTGCCGCCGAGCGCCATGCGCTGGCACTCTCGGGCATCCGTGGCATCGAGCAGCTGCTGGAGCGCGGCCTGCTCGAGGGGCTGGGCAACACGGATTACTCCTCGGTCTATTCCGTCATCGACCGCAGTCCGCCGCCGACCGACGCTGGCGAGCCGGATTGAAATCTCCTGCAAATGCCTCACAGTGGTCTATAGTCAGGGGTAGCGGGCCCGCACGAAACTTCTTCCATCGAAGACCGGCGCACACGGCACGGGCCGTGTGTACCCGGGTGCGAGGAACCAACGAGGAGAGACCGAATGATGAACGAAAATGCCGAAGACAGAGCCCTGGTACGCCAGGTCCTTGGACTGGGCGGCAATCTCGACCAGCTCGACCCATGGGATGAAGAAGTCGCCCGTCGCAAGGCGGCGGAAGAGGGGCTGGAGCTGACCGAAGACCACTGGACCGTGCTCCACTTCCTTCGCGCCCAGTATGATGCCCATGGGGACGAGCTCAAGGCCACAAAGCTGATTCGCGAGCTCAGCGAGCGTTTCAAGGACAAGGGCGGCAAGAAGTACCTCTACGAGCTGTTCCCCAAGGGGCCGATCAGTCAGGGCAGTCGCATCGCCGGCATCCCGGCGCCCGAGGGGGCCGACGATCCCCACTTCGGCAGCGTGCACTGAAGAACCCTTCCCTACGGGGAACACAAGGGCCGGCGATTGCAGCCGGCCTTTTTCGTGCCGGAGGGGTGCCGTTCTCGACAGTCTACAGGTCGAGCATCAGCTTGAGCGGCTTGCGCATGCCGGCAATCTTGCAGGCCTGCTGGCCAAAGCCGTAGGGGAAGAGCCTGTACACGTGGCGCCGGGTGGCGACTTCCTTGCCGTGCTTCTCGCGCAGGAATTTGAGCACGGTGCGCAGCTCCGGCACTGTCTGGTTCTGCTCGTAGTAGTCACGCACGAACTGCACGATCTCCCAGTGCGACTCGGTCATGTCAATGCCCAGTTCGGAGGCGAGCTCCAGGGCCAGTTCCCGGTCCCAGTCTTCCGGGTCGAGCAGAAAGCCTTCGTTGTCGCGGGCGATCCGGGGCAGTCGCAGGGCCTGGGCAGTGGCTGTCATGGTGTGACCTCGGTGGTTGCCGTGTCCTGTCACTCTGCCATCGGTCGGTCCTGCTGGCGATATCTCCGCTGGGGTGGGCGTTACCCCTCCCTGCCGGGAGGGGGCTGTGGCGGGTTGTGCGCCTCGCCCGCGCGGTTGCCCGCAGCCGTGGCGTGCCTGCGCCGCGGCGGCAGGGCGCGCCACAGGCCGCCCTGCTGCAGGGCCTCCCAGCCCCAGCGCAGCCAGCCGAGCAGGGCAAAGGCCAGCCACAGGGCCCAGCCCAGCATCAGCACCCGGTAGACCCACAGGGGCAGGCTGAGGATCCA
>RFHG01000491.1 GCA_003696465.1 Gammaproteobacteria bacterium
CGGGGGCCGATGTCTTCGGCCAGGGCATCGAGGCGTTTGGCCACTTCCTCGAAGCCCAGGCTGCGGGCGTAGTGCATGGGGCCGCCACGGAAGGGGGCGAAACCGGTGCCGAAGACCATGCCGGCATCGAGCAGGTCGGTGTCTTCTACCACGCCCTCGGCCAGGCAGGCGGCGGCCTCGTTGAGCAGGCGCAGGATCATGCGGTCGGTGATACGGTTTTGGTCCCATGCCCCGGGCGGGGCCTTGGGCCGCTGGATCTTTCCCCTGGGCCAGCGGTAGAAGCCCTGGCCGCTCTTCTTGCCGAGATGCCCCTGTTCGACCAGGCGCTGCAGGTGGGCGGGTACGGCCAGAGGCGGATCCTGGGGCAGGTGTTCGGCGAGGTTGCGGCCGACATGGAGGCAGATGTCGAGGCCCACGGTATCGGCCAGCTCGAGTGGCCCCATGGGCATGCCGAAGCGGGTGGCGCAGCGGTCGATGACCACGGCCGGGATGCCTTCCTCGACCATGAGGATGGCCTCGAGCAGATAGGGCATGAGGATGCGGTTGACCAGAAATCCGGGGCTGCTCCTGACCGGCAGGGGCAGCTTGCCGATGGCGCGCGCCCAGGCTGCCGCGCGTTCCATGGCCTCTGCCCCGGTGTGCGTGCCACGCACGATCTCGACCAGGGGCATTTTTGCCACCGGGTTGAAGAAATGCAGGCCGACGAGGCGCTGCGGGTTTTCCAGGCCCTCGCCGATTTCCTCCAGCGGAATGGATGAGGTGTTGGTGGCCAGCAGACAATCATCAGGCACTGCCTGCTCGAGTGCCTTGAACAGTTCCCGCTTGGCATCGAGTTGTTCGACAATGGCCTCTATGACAAGACCGGCATGCGCACGACCCGCGCTTTCGATGTCGGGCAGGAGACGGTCGAGTGCGGCAGTACCCAGATGGGGATAGCGACGGAATCGCCGCCGGCAGAGTGTGCTCGCCCGGCCGACGGTGCTGCCCAGGGCCTCGGCGCGGGTGTCTTCCACACTGGTGCGGAAGCCGTTGATGGCCGACCAGGCGGCGATGTCGCCGCCCATGACGCCCGCGCCCACGACATGGACATGGGCAGGCCTGAAGGACTGTTTTCGGCCCTGTGACTTGAGGCGATCCTGCAACATGAAGACCCGGACCAGGTTGCGTGCGGTCTCGCCGGTGATGAGGCGGGCCACGCTGCGGGCCTCGGCCTCGAGCATGGCTCGCCGGTTGCCACCGTGGCGCAGCCACAGGTCGATCAGGGCCCACGGCGCCGGGTAGTGGTCGCGCGGGGCCTTGCGGGCCACGGCCCGCTGCAGCAGGCGGGCCACCAGCGGGCGCATGGGGGCCGTGTCGAGCAGGCGCTGATGCCAGGCCGGCCGATGCCGGGGCGGGCGCCTGGTGAGGAAATGGCGTGCCGCGGATTCGAGCTGGCGGTCGGGCACGCAGTCGTCCACCAGGCCCAGTCTTCTGGCCTTGCGGGCATCGACCGTGCTGCCGGCGAGCATCAGGTTCATGGCCGGCAGGACGCCGATGGTTTCGATACTGCGCACGCTGCCGCCAAAGCCGGGATGGATGCCGAGCTTCACCTCGGGCAGGCCGATGCGGGTCTTCGGGTCGTCGAGGGCGATGCGCCAGTCGCAGGCCAGTGCCAGCTCCAGCCCGCCGCCGAGGCAGAAGCCGTTGATCAGGGCCACCACCGGGCAGGGCAGGGCCTCGATGCGGTCCATGAGCCCCTGCCCGCGGCGGATCAGTTCCAGGGCCTGGTCCTCGTCCTCGATGCGGGTGAACTCATGTACGTCGGCTCCGGCTATGAAGCCGCTGTCCTTTGCCGAGGTGATGACGATGCCCGTGGGCGGCTCGTGGCTTGCCGCCACCACCAGCTGTTCCAGCTCCTCGATGACGGCTCGGCCCAGAACATTGGCACCCTTGTCCGCCACATCGATACGCCACCAGTGGATGCCCTGTGCGTCCGTTTCGGTTTTCCAGTGTTGCCAGGTGCTCATGATGCGGCCTCCTCGTGACGACGGATGAGCATGGCGCCTCCCTGTCCGCCACCGATGCACAGGCTGGCCACGCCGTATTGCGCCTGCTCGCGCTGCAGGACCCGCATCAGGTGCAGCAGGATGCGGGCCCCGCTGGCGCCGACCGGATGCCCGAGACTGATGCCGCCGCCATCCACATTGAGCCGTTCGTCCGGAATCTCTCCAGGCGAGGCATGACCGAGGTGCTCGCGGCACCAGGCATCGTCGGCCAGGGCACGCTGGCAGGCAATGACCTGGGCGGCGAATGCCTCGTTGATTTCCCAGTAGTCGATGTCGGCGGTCTTCATGCGCTGGCGGGCGAGCAGGCGGCCGATGGCATGGGCCGGGCCCAGGCCCATGATCGAGGGGTCGAGGGCGGCCCATTCGCTGTCGATGATCTCGGCCACGGGGTTCAGGCCATGGCGTTCGCAGGCCTCGGCACTGGCGACCACCAGCCAGGCCGCACCATCGGTGATCTGGGCGCTGTTGCCGGCGGTGACCTTGCCGTAGCGGCGGTCGAACACGGGCCTGAGCCGGGCCAGTTTTTCCATGCTGCTGTCGGGGCGCACGCCATCGTCCCTTTCATGCGCCCGGCCGTGGTGGTCGAAAACCGGGGTCAGCTCGCCGGGGAAATTGCCCCGGGCCTGGGCTGCGGCGAGCCGCTGGTGCGAGCGCAGGGCAAAGGCGTCCATCTCCTCGCGCGAGATGCCAAACAGCCAGGCCAGCTTCTCGGCAGTCTGTCCCATGCTCATGCGCGTGACCGGGTCGGTCAGCCCACACAGGATGCCGATGACCGGCTTGAGCATGTGCGGCCGGAAGCGGGCCAGGGCACGCAGGCGGGAGGGCAGGTCACGGCTCGTGCTCAGACGGCCGAGCCAGTTGACGAAGTCATCGGGAAACAGGAGGGGCGCCTGGCTCATCGACTCCACGCCGCCGGCCAGGATCAGCTCCGAATAGCCATGACGGATGCGTTCGGCGGCGGTATCCACCGCCTGCAGGCCCGAGGCACAGTTGCGCTGCACGGTCCAGGCCGGCGTCGCCTCGCCACAGCCCAGGCGCAGGGCGGCAATGCGGGCGATGTTGGCCTCGTTGGGGCCCGGCATGACGCAGCCGAGGATGACTTCATCGAAGGCATCGGCCGGGAAGGCCTGTCGCAGAAGGAGAGGCTTGCCCGCGGCCACCGCGAGGTCGGCGGCCTTGAACGGCCCCTGGGTGTTGCGGGCCTTGAGAAAGGGCGAGCGATTGCCGTCGATGAGGTAGACGGGGCGATTGGCGCGGCGTTTCCTGCTCATAGATCCTCCGGCTTGAAGGCGTCGACCATGATGGCGCCGCGCACGGCGGCACGGCTCTCGCGCAGGCGGGCGGCCTCGTCTGCATCCAGCAGACCGGCAGTGCATGCGGCCTCGATTTCATCCTCGTCCCAATGCGGACGGAAGCCCTGTTTGCGCCGGGCCTCGTGCAGCCGACGTTCCAGGTCCTCGTCGCGCAGCACGAGTCTGAAGGCATGTTCGATGCGGCCGGTTCGGTCGTCTGGATCGTCGGTAATGAAGATGCCGGTAGTCAGCCGGTCGCGTGCCGCGCTTTGGTGCAGCAGGAAGTCGGCCGCCTGATGGATGACCCGGTCACCCGGCGGGGCGTAGACCTTGCCCCAGGGAAAGACGATGAAGCGCAGCAGCCAGGCCATGGGACGGACAGGCAGGTTCCACAGCACGGCCAGCATGGACTGCTGGGCACGATGGATGGTGGCCTGGCAGGCCCAGTGCACCAGTGGAAGGGCCTCTTCGGGCGCGTTCTGGTCGTGATACTGCTTGAGCGCGGCAGAGCAGAGATAGAGATTGGACAACACATCGGCAAATCGGCCCGAGATGCGCTCGCGGCGCTTGAGGCTGCCTCCCAGGGTAAGCATGGCGGCATCAGCCAGCAGGGCGAAACCGGCACTCAGGCGCTCCAGCCGGCGGAAGTAGGGACGACTGTGCCGGTCGCCGGGAACGCGGGCCAGATGGCCATTGGTCAGCCCCAGCCAGAAGGCGCGGGAAAGATTGCTCAGCACATGACCGAGGTGCTTCCAGAAGGCCTCGTCGAACTCGAGCAGACCCAGGGCAGGGTCGGGGTTTTGGGCGGCGCGGATCTCGCGCAGCAGCCAGGGGTGGCAGCGGATCGCGCCCTGGCCGAAGATGATGAGACTGCGGGTAAGAATGTTGGCGCCTTCCACCGTGATGCTGATGGGAATGGCCTGATAGGTGCGGGCCAGATAGTTGTGCGGGCCCATGCAGATTCCGGATCCGCCGTGGATGTCCATGGCATCGTTGACGATGATGCGCATGCGCTCGGTGAGCTGCTGCTTGAGGATGGCCGAGACCACCGACGGACGCTCGCCCTGATCCAGCGCGGTGGCGGTCAGTCTGCGCGCGGCGTCCATCAGCCAGGCATTGCCGCCGATGCGTGCCAGCGGTTCCTCGATACCCTCGAAGCGGCCGATGGGGAGTCCGAACTGGCGCCGGATGCGGGCATAGGCCCCGGTGTAGCGGCTGGTGACCTTGGCCGCACTGGTGGAGAGTGCCGGCAGCGAGATACCGCGCCCCTCGGACAGGCATTCCATCAGCATGCGCCAGCCGTGGCCGGCCTGTTCCGGTCCGCCGATGAGCTGGTCCAGCGGAATGAACACGTCCTTGCCGCGGTTGGGCCCGTTCTGGAACGGGATGTCGAGCGGCCAGTGGCGGTTGCCGATGTCGATGCCGGGCAGGTCGGTCGGAATCAGGGCCAGGGTGATGCCCAGCTCCTCCTGTTCGCCGAGCAGGTGGTCGGGGTCGTAGAGCTTGAAGGCAAGGCCGAGCAGGGTGGCCACCGGCCCCAGGGTGATGTAGCGCTTTTCCCAGTTGAGGCGGATGCCCAGTACCTCCTCGCCCTGCCACTCCCCGCGACAGACCACGCCGGTGTCGGGAATGGCGGCGGCATCGCTGCCGGCCTCCGGAGCGGTGAGGGCAAAGCAGGGGATTTCCTCGCCCCGGGC
>RFHG01000492.1 GCA_003696465.1 Gammaproteobacteria bacterium
CGCGCCACCTCGTTTGACCCTCCTTTACAACCCCCTGTCCCAATGGCAGAATGAAAGCGATTACGCCGGCACAGAGGGGAGAGGCTGGATGGCCAGACGGATAACACCGGAATTGCTGGACGAAATCACCCGACGCGTCAGCGAGGCTGTTCATGCTGACAAGATTATCCTGTTCGGCTCCCACGCCTGGGGGCATCCCGGTCCGGACAGCGACATCGACCTGTTCGTGATTGTTCCCGATTCCGACGAACCGCCCCATCGCCGCCCAAGAGCGATCTACCGCGCCCTGCGCGGGCTCGGGGTGCCTGTCGACCTGATTGTTCAGACCCGGGACGAGGTGAGACGGGCCCGGCGGGTAGCGACTTCACTGGCCTCCAAGGTTTTCTCGGACGGACGGGTGCTGCATGGCTGATCCGAGACTCGAAGCCGCGCGGCAGTGGCTGCAAAAGGCCGAAAACGATCTCAGGTCGGCCAGGCTGCTTGCCGGAGCCAGCCCTCCTCTCAATGACACGGCGGTCTATCACTGCCAGCAGGCGGCCGAAAAAGCGCTCAAGGCGTTTCTGACGGCCTACGATATCCCTTTTCAGAAGGTTCACGTCCTGCAGGTCCTGGTCGAGCAATGCATGGGCGTCGATAAGGCTTTTGAATCCCTGCTGGATGCTGCCGACCTGCTTACGCCCTACGCCATTGTTTTCCGGTACCCCGGCGAGGTGTCCGAACCTTCCGCCGAAGATGTTCGAGAAGCTCTTGATTCGGCCGGCGCGATTCTGACCAAAGTCAGCCAAAGCCTGCCCGACCAGTAAGGGCCCCGCCCCGCGCCACGTTGCTTAAGCTCTTTCGCGCCACTCGCTACGCGCCACGCGCTACGCGTTACGTCGATTTTGCGCCACGTCGCTTAAGCTCTTTCGCACCACGCGCCACGCGCCACGCGCTACGTCGAATTTGCTCTTTCGCGCCACTCGCTACGCGCCACGCGCTACTTCGATTTTGCTTTTTCGGACCACGCGCAGGCGTCCGGCCGTTCTCGCCACGCGTCGCTTCGATTGACCGCCCCGCGCCACGTCGATTTCTCAAACC
>RFHG01000493.1 GCA_003696465.1 Gammaproteobacteria bacterium
GCCTATTCCGGCATCGAGACCCTCGAGGACCTGCCGCAGGACCTGCTGCGCCAGATCGAGCACTTCTTCGAACAGTACAAGGCGCTGGAACCCGGCAAGTGGGTGAAGGTCGAAGGATGGGCGGGCCTGGAAACGGCACGCCAGGAGATCCTCGACAGCGTCAAGCGGTATGAGACAGAGTAAAAGCGACAGGTTCCGGCAGGCCCGCGCCTGGCCTGCCGGACACCCGGAGGCCTGAGCAACCGGGTGCGACGCCAGGCGATCAAGAATCTCGAGTTCGAGAAGCGCGTGATGCGCCATCGCGTGCTGGTGGCCGGCGCGCTGGTGGTGCTGGCCCTGGGCGCGGTGCTCGCCCGGCTGTTCGTGCTGCAGGTGCTGGAGCATGAGCATTTCACCACCCTGTCCAAGAACAACCGCGTACGGCTGGAGGCCGTGCCACCGCCGCGTGGCCTGATCTTCGACCGCACCGGTACGCCGCTCACCGAGAACCGTCCGAGCTATGTGCTGGAGATTACCCCGGCCAGCGTGCACGACCTCGAGGACACGCTGGCACGGCTGCGTCGCATCATCGAGATCAGTGATACCGACCTGAAGCGCTTTCGCCGTGCATTGAGGCGCAGCAGTCCCTATCAGCCCGTACCGCTGGCCTTCAACCTGAGCGACGAGGAAGTGGCGGCCTTTGCCGTCGAGCGGCACCACTTCGACGGCGTGGAGATCGATGCCAGGCTGTCGCGGCACTATCCGCTGGCCGGGATTGCGGCCCATGTCATCGGCTACGTGGGGCGCATCGACGAGCGTGAACTGGCGCGGCTCGACAAGAGCAACTACAAGGGCACCACCCACATCGGCAAACTGGGCCTCGAGCGCTTCTACGAAGATCTGCTGCACGGCCAGGTCGGTTACCAGCAGGTGGAGGTCAATGCCCAGGGGCGGCACCTGCGTGTGCTCGAGCGACAGCCGCCGATCGCCGGGCGTGATCTGGTGCTGGCGCTGGATGCCGGACTGCAGGCGGTGGCCGAGTCGGCCATGGGCGAGCATTCCGGTGCGGTGGTGGCGATCGATCCGCAGACGGGCGATGTGCTGGCGATGGTCAGCACCCCCAACTACGACCCGAACCTGTTCGTCAACGGCATTTCCAGCCGCGACTATGCCGCCCTGCGCGACGATCCACGTCAGCCCCTGTTCAACCGTCCCCTGAGCGGACAGTACCCGCCGGGCTCTACCATCAAGCCGGAGATGGCCCTGGCCGGCCTGCACTATCAGGTCACCTGGGCAGGCAAGACCATGTATGCCGGCCCCTACTACCAGCTCAAGAACGACCCGCGCAAGTACCGCGACTGGAAGAAGACCGGGCACGGCGTGGTCAACATGTACAAGGCCGTGGCCCAGTCCTGCGACGTGTATTTCTACGACCTGGCCTACCGGCTGGGCATCGACCGCATCCATGCCTTCCTCTCCCACTTCGGCTTCGGCCGCAAGACCGGTATCGATACCACCGGCGAGCGCAAGGGCCTGCTGCCCTCGAGGGAATGGAAGCGGGCGGTCTATCATCAGCCCTGGTTCCCGGGCGAGACCCTGATCGTCGGCATCGGCCAGGGCTACATGCTGGCCACCCCGCTGCAGCTGGCCGTGGCCACGGCCACCATCGCCACCCGCGGCAAGCGCATGCAGCCGCGTCTGGTACGGGCCATACGCGACCCGGCCACGGGCGAGGAGTTTCCCCTGCCGCCACGCCAGGTGGACCAGGTCGAGGTCTCGAACCCGCTGTACTGGGACCAGGTGATTCGGGCCATGGAGCAGGTGGTACAGGCACGGAACGGTACGGCGTACTGGCACATCGGACGTGGACTCAGATACCGCATGGCCGGCAAGACCGGCACCGCCCAGGTGTTCAGTCTGGGCGAGGACGAGGAATACGAGGCCGACAAACTGCATCGCAAGCTGCGCGATCACGCCCTGTTCGTGGCCTTTGCCCCGGTCGAGCATCCGCGCATCGCGGTGGCGGTGATCGTGGAGCATGCCGGGCATGGCGGGGCCGAGGCGGCCCCGGTGGCACGCAAGGTGATCGACTACTGGCTGTTGCGGCGGCTCGGGCTCGACAAGAAACTGGCGGGAGAGAAATGAGGGCAGAAGGCGGCCATGACCTGTATTACCTGTTCCGGGACCTGACCCGGTTCCTGCACATCGATGTGGTGCTGCTGCTGCTGTTGCTGACACTGGCCGGCAGCGGGCTGGTGATTCTCTACAGTGCCGGAGGGCAGAGCCTGTCGCTGTTGCAGAACCAGCTGTTGCGCCTCGGCGTGGCCCTGCTGGCGATGCTGGTCTTTGCCCGGATCTCGCCCGAGGTGCTCAAGCGCTGGTCGCCCTGGCTGTATGCACTGGGGGTGCTGCTGCTGGTTGCGGTACTGGTCGCCGGCGAGATGGGCAAGGGCGCCCAGCGCTGGCTGGATCTGGGCTTCGTGCGCTTCCAGCCTTCGGAGATGATGAAGCTGGTGGTGCCGATGATGGTGGCCTGGTATCTGGCCGACCGCCCCCTGCCGCCGGGCTGGAAGGACCTGCTGGTGGCCGGCGCGCTGGCCCTGGTGCCGATGTTGCTGATCGCGCGCCAGCCGGATCTGGGTACCGCGCTGCTGGTGGGCAGCGCGGGACTGTTTGCCATCTTCTTTGCCGGCATCTCCTGGCGCATACTCGCCGGCCTGGGTGTGGCTGCGGTGGCGGCGGCACCGGTGCTGTGGCATTTCATGCACGACTACCAGCGCCGCCGGGTGCTGACCTTCCTCGATCCCGAGCGCGATCCGCTCGGTGCGGGCTACCACATCATCCAGTCCAAGATTGCCATCGGCTCCGGCGGCCTCTACGGCAAGGGCTGGCTCAACGGCACCCAGTCGCAGCTCGACTTCCTGCCCGAGCGCTCGACCGACTTCATCTTTGCGGTATTTGGCGAGGAGTTCGGTTTCATTGGCGCGGTGCTGCTGCTGCTGCTGTATCTGGCCATCATCTTCCGCGGGCTCTGGATCGCCATGCACGCGCAGGACACCTACGGGCGACTGCTCGCGGGCAGCCTCAGCCTGACCTTCTTCGTCTACCTGTTCGTCAACACCGGGATGGTCATCGGCCTGTTGCCGGTGGTTGGCGTGCCGCTGCCCCTGGTCAGCTACGGCGGCACCTCGCTGGTGACCCTGATGGCCGCCTTCGGTATGCTGATGTCCATACAATCACACAGACGCCTGCTCTCGAAATGAAACCTGCCCGACTGTCCACCCTGCTGTTGCTCCTGGCGCTTGCCGTCCCGCTCCAGGCCGGTTATCTCGAACGCCCCGAGGCCCGCAGCCTGATCGAGGAGCTGGTGCAGCAGGGGCTCGACCGGGCCTCGGTCGAGCAGGCCCTGGCCCGTGCCGAGCGCAAGCAGTCCATCCTCGATGCCATCGCCCGCCCGGCCGAGTCCAGGCCCTGGTACCAGTACCGCCCCATCTTCCTCACCGATGCGCGGATCGATGGCGGGGTCCGGTTCTGGAATCGGCATGCCGCGGTCGTCGAGCGGGCGGCAAGGGAATTCGCGGTGGACCCGGCCATCATCGTCGCCATCATCGGTGTCGAGACCTTCTACGGACGCCATACCGGCAATTACCGCGTGCTCGATGCGCTGGCCACGCTGGGGTTCGACTATCCCAAGCGGGCTGGCTTCTTCCGCCGCGAGCTGGGCCAGTTCCTGATCCTGGCCCATGAGGAAGGCTGGCCGGCGGAGCGGCCAAAGGGCTCCTATGCCGGGGCCATGGGGCTGGGCCAGTTCATCCCCAGCAGCTACCGGGCCTATGCGGTAGACTTCGACGGCGACGGCAAGCGCGATCTCTGGAATGCGGCCGATGCCATCGGCAGCGTGGCCAACTATTTCCATCGTCATGGCTGGCGCCAGGGCGAGACGGTGGCCGTTCCGGCCATCGTGCGCGGGGCCGTCCGAACGGAACTGGTGCGCGGGGTCAAGCCGGCCTATAGCCTGCGCCAGCTGGCGACCGAGGGCGTTCGGCCCCGGCGCCTGCCCCGTGGCGACGGTCCCTTTGCACTCATCGAGCTGGAAGGCAAAACAGGACCGGAGTTCTGGATCGGGCTGCACAACTTCTATGTCATCACCCGCTACAACCGCAGCCCGCTCTACGCCATGGCCGTACTGCAACTGAGCCAGGCCATCCGCGAGCGCCGCCAGGCACGGCAACAGGCGGAAACGGGAGGAGGGGCCGGCTGATGCGGCTCTGGCTCGGGCTTGTTCTGCCGGTTCTGATGCTCGGCGGCTGCAGCTCGGGTACGGGCAGCGTGCGCGGGGAAGACGGCATCGGCCATCGGGTGGATGTCAGTCATATCCCCGATGCGCGGCCGCGGGTCGAACCGCGCAGCAAGTACGGCAATCCCGATTCCTATGTGGTCAACGGGCGTCGCTACCATGTGCGCAAAAGTGCGGCGGGCTATGTCGAGCGCGGCATTGCCTCCTGGTACGGGCGCAAGTTCCATGGCCGGCGCACATCCAGTGGCGAGCCGTACAACATGTACGCCATGACCGCCGCGCACAAGACCCTGCCTTTGCCCACCTACGTGCGGGTGACCAATCTGAAGAACGGACGCTCGGTCGTGGTCAAGGTCAACGACCGTGGTCCGTTCCACGACAACCGCCTCATCGACCTGTCCTACGCGGCCGCCGAGAAGCTCGGTATCGTCGGCACCGGCACCGGCTTCGTCGAGGTGCGGGCCATCGATCCGCGTCATCCGCAGCGTGTCACGTCATCCCGCCCACGGCCATCCGCCAGCGCACCGGATCCGGGGCCGGAACCCGCGCCGGCCACGACGGCAAACGGCGGGCGCCCTGCCATCTACATCCAGGTGGGCGCCTTCTCGGAACGGGCCAATGCCGAGCGCCTGCGCCAGCGCCTGCCCCATACCCTCGGTTCGGTCTATATCCGCAAGGGCTGGAGCAACCAGCGCCCGGTCTGGCGGGTCCAGGTGGGCCCCATTGCCACCGTCGAACAGGC
>RFHG01000078.1 GCA_003696465.1 Gammaproteobacteria bacterium
AGTATAACGGATAGTACGCAGGTCTCCGGAACCTGAGGTCCAGGTTCGATTCCTGGCGGGGCTACTTCGAAGCCGTCCTTTGTGGGCGGCTTTTTTTGTACAAAAAACCCGCTCCCTGGCGGGAGCGGGTCGAAAGACTATAATTCGTCAGTAGTCGTCAGTAGCATTCGGTCAGGGTGTATCGCGCTTGCAGATCATCTTTCGGGTGAAGACGGCTTCTCCGCACCGCATGCGGTAGTAGAGCACGCCTTCGGGTACGTCCGCACCCAATTCCAGCTTCCAGTAGTTTTTCCCTGCCGCATACCAGCCCGTATGGGATTGCACCTTGCGGCCGGTCAGGTCGAACACTTCGAACGTCACTTCTGACCCTTCCGGCAGCCAGAAGGGCACGACGGTTTCCCGCCCGAAGGGGTTGGGCTGGTTCT
This sequence comes from Gammaproteobacteria bacterium, assembly GCA_003696465.1. GTDB lineage: Bacteria > Pseudomonadota > Gammaproteobacteria > J044 > J044 > J044. The sequence continues at coordinate 426 of RFHG01000078.1, forward strand.
GGCCCAGGACCACTGCCTCGCCACGAGTCTCCTGTTCCCAGGAAAGCGCCAGCGGTATCTGCTGCCCCGTCTCGGTCCAGGCACGGGTTTCGTTTGCCGAAAGGCGCACTTCCTCTGACAGCACCACCTCCTTAAGTGCCGTGAAGCGCAGAGGCAGCAAGGGATCGCCGGGCTGCACCTCGCGTGCGAAGGGCTCGAACCAGGCCAGATACAGGCGGCCAGGCACCGGATGCACGGACTCTTCGTCGAGCAAGCCCTCGAAGTCGGGCAGCTCGAGGCGCAGTGCTTCCGGATCGTAGTCGAGGCTCCCTTCCATGGCCGCCATGCGCCACACATCGCCAGCGCGCAGCATCAGCTCTACCTGTTCGCCCGGGGCCAGCATGTGGTCTTCGAGCCAGAGATGCCGCGTGCCCATGGTGCGGTCTTCCGCGTCGAGGCCACCGAAAGCCACACTGCCGTTCACGTCGCCGATTTTGATCGCCGTGAAGTCGGTAGCCAGCTGGTCGGCGCTCAGGTCGTTGTAGTTGACCACTTCGGGCACGGGCTCGAGCCAGGGGTTCGTCGGGTCGGGGAAGACGTAATGGGCATCCACGAAGCGCCACGACCCTGCCGGCACCTCGTCGATCTGGTGCAGGATGAGCTGACGCAGCAGCACCATGTCGAAGGTCGTCACCGTCTGGCTCAGGTTGGCATCGGCAGCGAGGTACTGGTAGGGCGAGTCGAAGGGCTGGGTGCCGAGGATGTGCCGGGCGATGAGCACGAGGTCGAAGGTGCTCACTCCTTCGAGCGGATCGCCCTCGTAATGGGGGCTCACCGTGTAGTCATGACCAGGCTGCAGGTCGGCAAACAGGTAGGTGCCGTCGGCAGTGGTCTGCGTGGTGGCATTCGCCGCGCCGTTGAGCGCCACCTCCACGCCGGCAAGCGGGTCGCCGCTCGTGTGGCTGATCGTACCGGCGATGGAAGGCAGGTTCTGGCAGGCACCCATGTTATCCTGCACGATGACGAAGGTCTCGCAGTAATCCTGGTTGCCCGCCGCGTCGGTGACCCACAGCTGAAGCGGATACTGGCCGATATCGAGGCAGGTAAACTGCAGGCTCTGCTGGCTCGGATCCGGACCGAACGACAGCGACACGGGGCCCCCGCAGTTGTCGTAGCTGCCGGCGTCGAGGTCTGAAGCCCAGATGGTCACCGTGCCCGTTTGCATCAGCTCGATGGCCAGGCCGTAGTGGCAATAGGCCGTGGGCTTCTTGCAGTCCTTGACGGTCACCGAAGTGGCACAGACTGCCGAATTGCCGCAGTTGTCCATGGCTTTCCACGTCACCTGCCAGGTGCCTTCTGGCACGTCGTGCGCCGTGGCCGTGGCTGCATCGAAGCCGGGCAGATCGCTCATGGGGGTGAGCGACACCTCGGGGCTGCAATCCATCACGTCGGGCTGGGGCAGTTGCACGGTGGCGCCACTGCAGTCGGCCTGGAGACACACTTCCATGGCCGGCGGGCAGGTGATGACAGGCGGCTGGTCGTCCACCACCCTGATGATCTGCTGGTGCATGATCATGCCGTCGGGCTGGGTGGAAGAGCTCAGGTTGGCCGGCAGGCCGACCTTGTAGGTCCGATTGTCGAAGTCGCCATCGCCATCGAGGTCGAGCTGCAACACCGACTCGGGGGCTTCCACCACGAAGTTGCCGGCCTGCAGGTCGAAGTTGCACCAGTTGATGACCGTCCACTTGCGCACGATCTTGTAACAGGCATCCGCCACGATGGGGTAATGCTGATCTTCCCAGGTGATGGCGATCAGCGCACAGTCGTCGCCGATGATTTCGGGCATGCCGAAATCGGGTACGCTTTGCCCACACGTAACCGACAGGTCGGGCGGGAAAGAAACCACCCAGTCTTCCTGGCTCACCACGTGGATGAGCTGTTCGCAGGTGGCCGTGCCGTTGGCGGCAGCATCGGTGGCCGTCCACGTGCGCACGATGGTGCCGGCGCCGCACTGGTCGATGTTTACCTGCACCTGGTAGTTCGTCTCGAAGTCGCAGTTGTCGAAAAACTGCGGCTGGCCAAACCCGTCGAAGACCGACTGGTCGCCCAGCTGCCATGCCGGGGCATAGGTCGCGAACCAGTCCGCACACGTGATGGTCTGATCGTCGGGGCACGCGATGGTGGCCGGCGGCAGCTTGTCAGCCACTTTCACCACGACCATGCAGTCGCTGTAATTGCCATGGCAGTCCCAGGCGCGCATCACCACGCCGACTTCCTCGTCTGCGCAGGTGAAGGTGACGCTGGGCGCAAACGGCACGTCGGGCTGATCCATGCGGCGCGCCTCGAAGTGGTCGAGGCAGCAGTTGTCCGTGGAGCCATCGTCGAATGTCTCGGCGAAGACGACGGCCACGCCATCGGTATTGAGGTTGGCACTGGTGATCTCGTCGCAGATGGCCACGGGCACCGTCTGATCCACCACCTCGATGGTGACGAAGAGCTCGCCCACGTTGCCACACGCATCGATGGCCTGATAGAGTACCTGGTGCGTGCCCAGCGGCAGCCCCGGCGCCGGGATGAAGCCGCCCTGGCTGCCATCCGTGCCGTTGACGTAGATGGCTTCGCCAGCATCGGTAAAGATGCGTACCGTCCAGTCCGAGCAATCATCTGTCACCTGGGGTGCGGGCAACAGGCCCTGCGAACGGCACACCTGCGGGTGCACGCCAGGCTGGTCGGCATCGAGCACGATGGGCTGCGGCACATCGATGACCGGCGGTTCGATGTCCACCACCTTGATCACCTGCACGTTGTCGTTGCCCTGCGCATCTTCGTTGATGACCGTGCCGGCGCACCAATCCAGTACCGTCCATGTGCGGACGATCTTGAACGAAGTGCCACAGGTGGCGATCACCTGGTCGGAATGGCTGATCGAGTAGTTGCACAGCCCACCGGTGCCACCCGGCACGCCACTGCCCGTGGCAGCCAGCACGTCGGCATCGTCGAGGCCGGGGCCGGGGCAGCCCGTGCTGGCAGGGTTGTTGGCCGGCAGGATGCTGCACGTGCCGGACACGTCATAGCCGTCGTTGCAGTCCGGATCGAGCCGGACGTCGAAC
>RFHG01000494.1 GCA_003696465.1 Gammaproteobacteria bacterium
CGAGTCGAAGGGCTTGGTGATGAAGTCGGTGGCCCCCAGCGAGAGCGACTGACGACGCATCTTCTCGTCGTCCTCGTGCCCGGTGATGATGATCACCGGCAGCTGGTTGATGCGGGAATGGATCGATTCGCGGATGTTGCGCAGGAGCTGGAAGCCGTTCATGTTCGGCATCATCAGGTCGGAGAAGACGACCTGGATGCTCTGATCCTCGGTGATCAGCTTCCACGCCTCCTCGCCATCCTCGGCCTCGACCACATCGAAGTCCTGGCACAGCAGCCGACGCATGGCCTTGCGCATGGTGCGCGAGTCGTCCACCACGAGGATGCGCGGCTTCGGCAGGGTCATGGTCTGGGTATCGATGGTACTCGGCATGACTGCTCACTCTTCGGTGGTTGCCCGTCCTCGAGGGACAGGGGGCGTTGTTATCTGCCCGTGCACCACCCGGCATCGGGTTGCATCACGGTACTTTCTCACGTGCCTGCCGCCCGGGCAGACACGGCCCAGGCACCGGCCTAGAGCGGCGCCTCGTTCTGCGGCGGCATCTGCAGATGGAAACCGCGCTCCTCCAGGCTCCGGAGCACCTGTTGCGGATCCTCCTGCGCCAGCCTGCGCTCGGGGGTCAGCTCGAACTCGAGGGCAAACTCGAGCCGCCCGAGGATGCGCATCAGCTCCTCGGGTATATCCGAGAAGTCGTCCTTGCGCGGCAGATAGACATAGGTATCGGCCTTGCGGCTGCTGCGATAGACATAACACTGCATGTCAGGGCGACCCGGATGATGAAGTATGGGTGGTATCCGCGTCCGTCGAAGCAGGTGCTTCCGGTGCCGGTGCGTCGGCGGCCGTCGGCTCGGGCACAGCCGGTTCTGCCCCGCCCTGGGCGGAGGTTCCGGGAGCCGGCGGGGTTTCCGTTGCGGCTGCCTGCGCCTGTTCCGCTGCGGATGCCCCTGTGGCTGAGGAGGACGCCTCCGGCTCGGGCTTCTGACCGGGCGGCAGGAAGCGGGGGCTCACCTCGCCGGGTGCCGGGCGCTCATCTTCGGGTGGCGGCACGCTGCCCCTGGGCGCCCAGACCTCGAGCCACTCGATGCGGGCAAAGGGGTATTCATAGGCCACCTCGCCACCGGCCACGCGCCGGCGCAGGATGACGGAATCCCCCTCCTCGCTGAGGCGTTCGAGCAGCCCCTCGTAGCGCTTGCCATCGAGCAGGTACACGCGCAGCGGGCGGCCGCTGTATCCTTCAAGCCGCCTGCGGGAGACGGGCTGCCAGGCCATGGCCGGGGCCGACTCGCTGGCCGGTGGCGCCGTGGCTGCGGGTGGAGGCACCACTTCGGGCAGGGGCTTGGCCTGCTCCTCGGCCTCGATCTCCTCCAGGCTCTTTTCGGTATCGATGCCCAGGGCCCGAGCCTTTTCCTCGTTGGGCACCTCGACCTCGCCCGGGCGTTTTTCCAGCAGAGCCTGAACCTCTTCCTTGTCCACCGGAATGCGTTCCGCCACCGGGGATTCGAGCAGCGCCTTATCCAGCCCGAGCTCGCGGTCGGCCCCGCCCCACAGGGCGGCCAGCATCACCAGCACCCCGAGGATGATGGCCAGCACGCCATTGCGCGCCTGCTGCCAGTGGACCACGGTAAAGGCCAGCAGCCCGGCCACCGGCACCAGCAGCACGAACAGGCCCCACACCAGGCGCCAGCGAAATGCGCGATAGAGTACCGCCAGGCTGCCCAGTGCCATCAGGGCTGCGCCCGCCAGAAAGACCAGTGCGGTCAGGCTGTATGTCATCTGCGATCCCTCTTGCCGTGCATCCGGCCCGGCATTGCCATGGCCACGAGTTTACTGGACTGTCAGTCCTCGTGGTAGGTATAGCCGAACAGGCCTTCCTCGAAAACGGCCTGCAGCGCCTCGTCACCGGCGGCCAGCGCCGCCAGTCTGCCGCGCAGGCCCTGCACATCGTAGTGCACATATTCGAGCAGATCTGCGACACGGTCGCCAGGTTCGACATCCAGGATCTGCCATGCGTCACCGTCGACGCGGACATCGGCGGCATGCGTGTCGCCGAACAGGTTATGCAGATCACCAAGGATTTCCTGGTAGGCCCCCACCAGGAAGATGCCCAGTATGTAATCCTCGCCGGCATGCAGCGCGTGTACCGGGAGGGTGCGCTCGATGCCCGAGCCATCGACATAGTATTCGATGTGCCCGTCCGAATCGCAGGTGAGATCCTGCAGCACCCCGCGCCGCGTCGGCGGCTCGTCGAGCCGCACAAGCGGCATGACCGGAAAGATCTGGTTGAAGGCCCACACATCCGGCACCGACTGGAAGATGGAGAGGTTGCAGAACAGCTTGTCGGCCAGGGTGAGCTGCAGCCGGTCGCGCAGCTCGGTGTCGAGCCGGCCGTGCTGCTGCAGGATGCGCTTGCAGAGTGCCCGGTACAGGGCCTCGCCCTCGGCCCGCTCCTCAAGGCCGACATGGCCGTCGGCGTACGCCAGCTCCAGCTCCTCGAGCTGGTCGCGGGCAGTGGCATGACGCTCGTCCGGCAGCATGTCCTCGGCCTCGAGCAGCTGCCACAGCCCCTGCAATTGCATCGGCCCGTCGCTCGCGACCGGTCGTGCGGGCGGGTCCGCATCGCCCGGCTCGAGGTCGATCACCCGGGTCACCAGCACCGCATGGTGCGCCGTCATCGCCCGTCCGGCCTCGGTCATCAGCTCCGGCTCCGGCAGCCCGAAGCGTCGGCAGCCTTCCTGCAGGGTGGCCACCACGGTGCGGGCGTAATCCTCCAGCCGATAATTCATGGAGCAGAAACTGCGCGAGCGGGTCCCTTCGTAGTCGACACCCAGGCCACCGCCGACATCCAGCACCTCGATCGGCGCCCCGCGCCTGCGCAATTCGGCGTGGTGGCGGCTGGCCTCGCGCAGGCCACGGCGGATATCGGCCAGATTGGACAGCTGCGAGCCCATGTGGAAATGCAGCAGGCGCAGGCAGTGGAGCCGGCCGGCGGCCTCGAGTCGGGTGGTCAGGGTCAGCAGCTGGCCGGCCGAAAGACCGAACTTGGAGCGCTCCCCTCCACTGTTCTGCCACTTGCCTTCGCCCAGGGTGGCCAGGCGCACCCGCACCCCGAGCAGCGGCTCGATACCCAGCGCCTCGGCCTCCTGCAGGATCAGCTCGAGCTCGGAGGGCTTTTCGATCACCAGCCACACGCGCAGTCCCTGGCGCTGGCCAGCCAGGGCGAGGCGGATGTATTCGCGGTCCTTGTAGCCGTTGCAGACGATGGTGCGCCCCGGCGCCGACATGGCCAGCACGGCCATCAGCTCGGCCTTGCTGCCGGCCTCCAGTCCCATGCGTTCGCCACCGGCGGCCAGCAGCCGGGCCACCACGCTGTGCTGCTGGTTGACCTTGATCGGATACACCGCGGTGTAGCCACCGGCATAGCCGTGTTCGGTGCGGGCGGTGTCGAAGGCCGCCTTCAGATGCTGCACGCGCTCCTCGAGGATGTCGTGGAAGCGCAGCAGGATGGGGGTCTCGTAGCCCTGCAGGCGCAGGGCCTCGAGCAGCTTCTGCAACGGCACCCGCTGGCGACACAGGAGGCCGCCGGCATCGGGCCGGAACAGGCCCTCGGACCAGCCGTCGAGGTTATAGAAACGGTTGGCCTGCATCAGGGGAGCATCGTTCATGGCTGGCTGGCGGGGGTCGGGGACTGCGGCTATGATACCCGCTTTGCCCGCAACGGGCAGCCCGAGGAGCCCGGCATGCTCGATGATCACTGGTTCAGCGAGGCCTACGAGGCCGACGGATGCGCCGTTTCCCTGCGCGTGCGCCGCCTGCTGCACGAGGAACAAACCCCCTATCAGCACATCGCCATCTGGGAAACCGAACACTGGGGCAACCTGATGGTCATCGACGGCTGCATCATGCTCAGCAGCCGGGACAATTTCATCTATCACGAGATGCTGGCCCACCCCGCGCTTTTCTCACACCCCGAACCGTGCCGGGTGGCCATCATCGGCGGCGGCGACTGCGGCACCCTGCGCGAGGTCCTGCGCCACCCCGAAGTGGAACACTGTGTGCAGGTGGAGATCGACGAACGCGTCACGCGCCTGTCCGAGCGCTACTTCCCCGAACTGTGCGAGGCCAACG
>RFHG01000495.1 GCA_003696465.1 Gammaproteobacteria bacterium
AAGAAACGCCAGCGGCTGCTGGGCCAGTTCGAGGCAGGCGAATTCGACGTCCTCATAGCCACGGATGTCGCTGCCCGGGGCCTGCACATCCCCAATGTGACCCATGTATTCAACTACGACCTGCCGCAGGACGCCGAGGACTACGTTCACCGTATCGGCCGCACCGCGCGTGCCGGCGCCAGCGGCAAGGCCTTCAGCTTCGCCTGCGAGGATACCGCCTTCTACCTGCCGGACATCGAGGCCTACATCGGACAGAAACTGCCCCACGAAGCGGTGGACCCCGGCCTGCTGGCGGAGCCGAAGCCGCGTGCCCGCATCGAACGTCATCGCCCGCCCCGACATCCGCGCAAGGACGGGGGCGAGGGCCGCAACGCGCGCAAACGGGGTGGCCAGGGAAACCGTCGCCGGAGAAAACCGCGTTCCAAACAGCGAGAAAAGACCCAGGCCTGAACGGTTTTTCCGGATGTGAACAAGTGCACAGACCTGAACGGCCCTGTCTGTCTAGAATCAATATCGGTGAGTGTGAACCCCATCCCGGTGCAAGGCCGGACTCAGGCTCACCATGATTCTCCGCATACCCGTACTTGGCCGCCCCGCGAGGGCGGCTTTTTTTTGTCTGCAGAATGAAAGCGCCTGCACAAGGGCATGCCCCCTGTGCACAAGAACAATGGCAGGAAGCGACCGGAGACCCTGCCCGGCCGGATCACCCACACCGGCAGGGTGCATTCCCCCCGCCGCCCCGGACTCCGTAGAATGGCACTTGTTCCAACCCCCTTATTCCCTTACAATTTGGAGTGTTATATGAGCAAGGTTGTGGCCCACATCGACGGCGCTTCGCAGATCGAGTACGACCGCAGCAAGCCGCTGCCCGAACAGCAGCAGGCCTATCTGGACAAGATGGACGCCGACATGGACCGGGGCATCGTACTGGGCGGGGTGCAGGTGGCACAGCCCGACCTGCAGCAGAAGGCCCAGTTCATCGCCCAGGCCCTGGCCGAGGCGATCCGTGACGACAACGAACCCGTGGCGGCGGCCACCCTGTCCTGGCTGGCCAACCGCCTGCCCGACCTCAAGCAGGTCAAGATCAAGGACATGGGGGATGGCCGCATGGGCTATGAACTCATCTTCGACCGCGAATTCGCACCCGAGAACCGGGTGCAGTTCTTCAAGCCGGAGGATCTCGAGCGGCAGTGAGCCTGAACCTGGCCAGACCCTGTTGCGACCAGGATCTCACCCAATACCGGCACAAAGTTGTCCGGGATCTGGTCTGGAGCCTGTTCAGTCCAGATCTCGTCTCCCCTGACTGGCCCGGCACTGCAAACCTTGAGGAGGACTGGCTGTGCCGCATGCTGCTGGACCTGCTGCCGGCGCTGTCGGAACTGGACTCGGACCCCACGCCCTTGCAGGCCACGCTCGCCGAACGCCGCTCCGGGCGTCTGGGCGAGAGTTTCGAGTTGCTGATCCGTCATGCACTGAGCCTGCATCCGGATATCGAGCTCCTTGCACACAATCTG
>RFHG01000007.1 GCA_003696465.1 Gammaproteobacteria bacterium
CTGGCGGTGGTGGTCCTGCTGGCGTTGAGCGTGCGCAACATCATGCCGGTCATCGGTCGCGACCTGATGCCGCCGATGGATACCGGCATCATCAAGGCGCATGTCAAATTCAGCGCCAACGAAACGGTGGAGACGGCGGAAAAGAGAATCGCCCCTTTCCTCGCCTGGTTGCACCAGCAGCCGGAAGTCGAAATGAGCTCGGTCAGCTTCGGCAGTGAACCGGGCGTCCTTTCACTCGGTTCCGGTTCGCTGCCGACCGAGACGGTCATGACCATCAACTGCGTCGACCGTTTCCACCGAGAAGCGACCATCTGGCAGCTGGAGGATCGCTTCCGTCAGAAACTGGCAGAGTTGCAGAACGTCAAGGCGGTCGATGTCTATGACTTCGGCGCGACGCCGCTCTCCAGTATCAAGGCGCCGGTCAACGTGCAGCTGCAGGCCGAAGACTACAACCTGCTCCCCGCCGCCAGCCGCAAGGCGGCTTCCGCCATGCAGCAGGTTAAGGGCTTTACCTCGATCAGCACAAGCTGGGACAAGGACTTCACCGAGGCGGAACTCGATATCGACCGCAATCGCGCCCTGGCCTATGGCATCACCCCGGTGCAAATCGCCGCGCAACTGCCACTGGCGGGTATCCCGGTCACCTTAAGCGGCAACCTCGTCACCATGCAGACCCAGTTCGTGCGGCTCTATTTCAACCGGCCGTTCGACAAGCGTCTGCAGGATCTGCGGCTGATCCCGATCCAGACCGCCAGGGGTCCGGTGCCGCTCGAAGCCCTGGCGAAGGTCCGCTATCGCTTGACCGCCAACAAGATCGAACGCAACAACCTGCTCTATTCGGTCGATGTCAGCGGCTATCGCGCCAAACGCGCCATCTCGACCATGACCGCAGACACGGAGAAGGCCCTGCAGTCCATCGATCTGCCGGGGGTGGCCGTGCACCAGGAAGGCGACATGAAGCAGATGGGCGACACCTTCAAACGGATGATCAAGTCGATCGGCATCGGCGTGGTGCTGCTGCTGATGGCGCTGATCGCCATCTACCAGTCGGTGCGCATGTCGATTGTCATGATCCTGGTGCTGCCGCTGTCGATGATCGGCGCGTCCTGGGGAATGCTGCTGTTCAA
>RFHG01000079.1 GCA_003696465.1 Gammaproteobacteria bacterium
GCCCGTCGATGAACCCCCGCAGCGATGCGTTCGCGGACGGGTACCCGCGTAGCGGGCACGGGCCCGGGGTGCCCTTTCTTTGCCCACTTTCTTTGGGCAAGCAAAGAAAGTGGGGCGCGCTCGCGATAGCGAGTGTGCAATCAATCATTTGCATGGGGCCGGGAGATGCCCCTAATCCGTCCCCAGCATCCCGGCCTTGAGATCGTCGTCCGCGGGTTCCGGGCCCAGCCACACGGCCAGCAGGGCGCGGGCGAAGTCATCCCCCTCGATACGGCCCAGCTCGCGGCCATCCAGTGCAATGCGCACGCCTTGCCCCGGCCAATGTTCGAATACCAGACGCTGTCCCTCGTGCAGATCCGGGAACAGTTGCTGGAAGCGCTCCAGGCGCGGGGCCAGGCGCTCGAGCATGGCGGCATCCTGGTTCTTCTCGAAACCCTCGCGCCAGGCGCTGTTGATCTTTTCGGCCGAAATCCTGGAGTGGATGATCTGCATCTCCACCCGCCACGGGGAATTGGCTGCCAGGATCTGCCTGGCCTCGTGCACCCTCTGCGGCAGATAGAGGCCGGCAGCATAGACCTTGATGAAGAACTTGCGGCGCAGGCCGGCGCCATTGAGTAGCAGACTGCCTTCGTCGGACTGGACGCGGGGCGGGAAGTCGATGCCCGCCACGGTGGCAGCCTGGAGGGGGGTGACCAGCCACAGGGCCAGCAGGAGCAGGAAGGGGGTTCTCATGGCAGTCCTCCGTTGATGGCGGTCTGCCGGAGTATAGCCCGGATGGAACAGCACGCGGGCAGGCAGGGGCCTGCCCGCCTGCCGCTATCAGCCCTGGCCCTGCTCGGCCTGCTGCCTGGCGATCTCCTCGTGCACCTTGGCCATGTCGAGGTCACGCACCTGCTGGATGAGGTCTTCCATCTGCTGCTCGCTGAGCATGCCGGGCTGGGCGAACAGCAGCACCTTGTCACGGAAGATCATCAGCGTGGGGATGGAACGGATCTGGAACTGCGCGGCCAGGTTTTGCTGGGCCTCGGTATCCACCTTGCCGAAGACGATATCGGGGTGCTTTTCCGACACGGCCTCGTAGATCGGCGCGAACGACTTGCAGGGGCCACACCATTCGGCCCAGAAGTCGATGAACACGATGTCGTTGTCGTTGATGGTGGATTCGAAGTTCTCTTCGGTGAGTTCGATGGTGGCCATGCCGGTCTGTCTCCTGTGTGCCGGGCGGCATCGCGCCGCCACGTGAATCATGCTCCGATGGTACCACGCACCGCCGAGTGTTTCAGCAAATGCTGATATGCGCGCCGAGGCGCCGCTTCACGAGGCCAGCCGAAGGGCCTGCATGCCCCGGCGCAGGGCCTCCAGCCGGTCGCAGGGATCGTCCATTTCCAGCAGCCCCTGCTTTTCTTCCAGAGCCAGCGGCAGCAGTTCGGCAAGCCGGTCGGCCACGTCTCCGGCCAGGGTGTAGTGGATCGCGAGGCGGTCGAGCGGGGGCCCGAGGCCGCAGACCAGATGCTCTAGCAGCTCGGCAAGACCCTGATACTCGGGCGGCAGGGCCCGGGGCGGTTCACGTTCCAGCACATCCACCTCGCCCACCATCAGTCCGTCCCGCCGGACCTCGGTGCGGTGAATGCGTACTCGGCGATCACCACGCACGGTGATGCCCAACAGGCCGTCCGGTCGCGGGCCCCAGTCGTCGATGTGAACCAGCGTTCCCGTGCGGTGTACCAGAGGCGCATCGTTGACCTCGCGCCCTTCGCGAATGAGGCAGACTGCAAAGCCCGTTCCGTCGCGCAGGGTGCGGGCCACCAGTTCGAGATAGCGTTGCTCGAAGATTTTCAGCGGCAGCAGCCCGCCCGGGAAGAGCACGGCATGGACGGGGAAGAGCGGTATGCAGGTCATCGGGTACGGTCGTTCGAATCCTCGGACCGAGGAGCATAGACGATCAGGAGGATTCTGCACCCCAGGGGGGCATCAGCTCATGCTCGACATGCAAATGATCAAGGATACGGGCGACCAGGAAATCGACCAGATCCTGCAGCCGTTCGGGGCGGTGATAGAAGCCCGGGCTGGCCGGCATGATCGTGGCTCCGGCTTGCGAGAGTCGCAGCATGTGCTCGAGATGGATGCTCGACAGTGGGGTCTCGCGCAGCACGAGGATGAGCGGCCGGCGCTCCTTGATACTGACATCGGCGGCCCGCTCTATCAGGTTGCGGCTTGCGCCACCGGCAATGTTGCACAGGGTGCCCGTGGTGCAGGGGCAGACCACCATCGCGTCGGCCACCGCCGAGCCGCTGGCAATGGGCGCGGTCCATTGTTCCTGTCCGTATACCTGGAGCAGCTCCGGGTCGGCGTTGAACCGCTCTGCCAGCCAGCGCCGCTGCTCGGCGGGCCGGCCCGGCAGATCGAGATCCGTTTCCATGCCGATGACGACCTGGGCCGGTTTGGAGATCAGAAGCGAGCAGCGGATCCTGCTGCCCAGCAGCACCTCCAGCAAACGCAGCCCATACTGGACGCCGGAAGCGCCGGTCAGGGCCAGGGTGACATGCCGCGGCGGCATCACTCCTCTGCCCCCTCCCCCGGCTGTTGTTGCGCACCAATGCGCGAGAGCTGCTTGTTGGTTGCCGACAGGCGCTTGATCAGGGCCTCGGTAAAGGCCTTGTAGAACTGTAGCTGGGTGGGCTGGGCCACCTGATCCATGATGGTGGCATTGAGCTTCATCAGGGTGAGCGCGCTACGCGCGATGATGGTGGCCGTACGCTTCTGGTGGGTAAGAAAACCGATTTCCCCGAAACAGTCGCCCTTGTACAGCCAGCCGATGGACTTGCGACTCTTGGTCACCTCGGCGGTACCGGTGACGATGATGTAGAAGGTATCGTCGATATCGCCCTCGTTGATGATGGTGTCCCCCGCTTCGAAGTGCAGCCAGGTGGCGGCCTGCATGACGGCATTGATCTCGTGGCGGCCGAAATTGCGGAAGAAGGACAGCCGCGAGAGCATTTCGAGCTTTTCCAGATCCTCGATCTTCTTGCCTGCGTAGCGCAGCTCGTCGAACAGGCTCGACAGCGCACTGGCAAGCTCCTGGCCGTTTTTGAAGCGGTCCTCCGGCTTCTTGGCCAGGGCCCGCTGGATGATGATGGCCAGCGACTCCGGCAGATCGGGGCGGCAGTCACGCACGTCCGGCGCAGGGGTATTGAGGATCTGATAGATCAGGGCATGATAGTTCTCGGCCAGGAACGGCGGGCGCCCGGTCAGCATCTGGAACAGGACCGCCCCGAGGGAATAGATGTCGCTCTGCGGGCCGACCTTCTGTCCGGTAATCTGTTCCGGCGACATGTAGTAGGGGGAACCGACCAGTTCCTCGGTGCGGGTCTCGTGCGTCTGGCCGCCCAGGTCGAGCTGGGCAATGCCGAAGTCCATGATCTTCACCACCCCGTCGTCCGCCAGCATGATGTTGGCCGGCTTGATGTCGCGGTGGATGACGCCCTGCCTGTGGGCATAATCGAGCGCCTTGGCGCACTTGAACACGATGTCGATGACCTGCTCGACCGGGAGGCGCTTCTTCTCCGGCAGGAACTCCTGCAGCGTGTGGCCACCGACATATTCCATGACGATGTAGTTGCGGTAGCCCTCGACCCCGGCATCGTAGACCGAGACGATATGCGGGTGCTGCAGCTTGCCGGCCGCATGGGCCTCGACGAAGAAGGAACGCTGGAATTCCGAGGGCTTGCTCTCGACCTGCGCCACCTTGATGGCGACACGCCGCTGCACGAAGGGGTCATAGCCTTCGTAAACCACGCCCATCGAGCCCTTGCCGAGCACCCCCTTGATGAGGTACTTGCCGATGGCGTCGGGATGTTCCGTCGGCAGCGTCTTGTGCAACATGCGCCCTCTAGTGTTGCGCGGCACGCTTCTGTGCCAGGCCTTCCAGCAGCCGGTCGTGCAGTCCGCCGAATCCGCCATTGCTCATGATCAGAACCCGGTCGCCGCTGCGCGTACCCTGAACCAGTGAAGATAGCAGGTCATCGAGGTCGGTGTATACCTGTGCCCTTGCACCCAGCGGCGCGAGCGCCGTATCCGGCGCCCAGTCCAGATCGCCCGGATCGAACAGCAGCACCTGGTCGGCCACCTCCAGTGCACTGGCCAGCGCAGCGCTGTGAACGCCCTGACGCATGGTGTTGGA
>RFHG01000496.1 GCA_003696465.1 Gammaproteobacteria bacterium
GCCCCGCGCAGCACGGCCACGATCTCGTCGGGCTGGGTCTTGAGTTCGCGGCGGATCAGCTGCCGCGCCACCACCAGTGCCAGTTCGACCAGATCGTGCTCCACGGTCTCGTCGAGCTGCTCCAGCGGTGCCTGCAGGGTATCGATCAGGCCCTGCAGCAGGGCCACACGGTGATCGATCTCGGCCTGCCCCGCCTCCATGCCGGCGCGGTAGCCCTCCTCGTGTCCTGCCCTGTAGCCTTCCTCGCGGGCGATGCGCTCGATCTCGGCCAGCTTTTCCGCAGTAAGCATGGCCTGCCCGCCGGCGCTGCCCACATCGGGCTGCTGCCAGGCACTGACCTGTTCCGCTTCCTCGCCGGGGATGAAGGCCTTGCTCATAATGTCCTCCGGCCCTGCGGGCTAGATGAAGTCTTCGCCGCCACCGCTGCCGAGCGCGATCTCGCCGGCCTCGGCCAGACGACGGGCCACATTGAGGATCTCCTTCTGTGCCGCCTCCACCTCGCTGACCCGCACCGGGCCCTTGGCCTCGAGGTCGTCACGCAGCATCTCGGCAGCACGCTTGGACATGTTCTTGAAGATCTTTTCCTTGAGCGCATCGTCCGCGCCCTTGAGCGCCAGCACCAGGGTATCGGTGGAAACCTCGCGCAACAGGGTCTGGATGCCGCGGTCGTCCACGTCGATGAGGTTGTCGAACACGAACATCAGGTCCTCGATCTGCTGGGCCAGGTTCTCGTCCTGCTCGCTCACCGCCTCCATGATTTCCTGTTCGGTGGAGGAGTCGAGGAAATTGAGGATGTTGGCTGCCTCCTTCACCCCGCCCACCGTGGCGGTCTTGGCCCCGGTATTGCCGGCAAACTGCCGTTCCAGGATCTCGTCGAGTTCCTGGATGGCCTTGGGCTGAACCCCCTCGAGGTTGGCGATGCGCATGATGATGTCGGGGCGCGCCCGCTCCGGCAGATTGGCCAGCACCTCCGCCGCATGATCCGGCTCCAGATAGGACAACACGATGGCGATGATCTGCGGGTGTTCCAGGCGGATGATCTCGGCCACCTGTTTCGGGTCCATCCACTTGAGCGCCTCCAGCCCCTTGGAATTGCGCCCCAGCAGGATGCGGTCGATCACCGCCGAGGCCTTGTCCTCGCCCAGCGCGCCCACCAGCACCTTGCGGATGTATTCCTCGTTGCCCACACCCAGGCCGGTGGACTCGCGCACTGCCTCGGCAAACTCGGCCAGCACCGACTCCACCTCGCGCTTGGAGACATTGCTCAGGTTGGCCATGGCCGCACCGAGCCGCTGCACCTCCTTGGGGTTCATGTGCTTCATGATCTCGGCCGACTCGGACTCACCCAGCGTCATCAGCAGCAGGGCGGCCTTGTCGGTCCAGCTCAGCTTGGCCGACGGATTTTCGGTTTCTGTTGCCGTTGCGTTCTCAGCCATGGTCACTTCTCATCCGCGGCCAGCCAGGTCTTGACGATCTGGGCGGCCTGTTTCGGGTCTTCCTTGGCGAACTGCC
>RFHG01000497.1 GCA_003696465.1 Gammaproteobacteria bacterium
AGGCGATACGCGCTTCCAAAACCTGGGCCCGACGGTCGAGCTCGCGACCGATCATCCAGACCAGGAAGGCCAGGGTGACGAAAAAGACCAGGATCATGCGCAGGCCCTCCTCCTGACGGCCGCCGGGCCGGCGTCTTCGACAATGCGCCCGTCCCGCAGGAAGATGGTCCGGTCGAACCATTCGAGATTTTCGCGGTTGTGGGTCACCATGACGATGGTCTGGCCGCCAGCGTGCAGTTCGGCGAACAGCTCGAGAATCTGCCGGCTGGTGGCGGAATCGAGGCTGCCGGTCGGTTCGTCCGCCAGCAGCAGCGGCGGCCGGTTCACCAGGGCCCGGGCGATGGCGACCCGTTCCTGCTCACCGCCGGAGAGCTGCTGCGGCAGGTGCAGCATGCGGTCCTTCAGCCCGACCCGTTCGAGGACCTCGGCGGCGCGGCGGCGCTTGTCGGCGGCCGAAAGCCGGCCGACCGCCAGCGGCAGCATGACGTTTTCCAGCGCCGTCAAATAGGGAACCAGGTTGTGGCTCTGGAAAACGAAACCGAGATACTCACGGCGAAAGTCGGCGCGCTTTTCCTGGGGCAGATCGAAGATGTCGATGCCGTCGATCAGCAGCCGGCCGCCGGTGGGATGACTCAGGGCGCCCAGCAGGGCCAAAAGGGTACTCTTGCCCGAACCTGAGGGGCCCATCACCCCGAGAAAGGTCCCTTCCTCGACTTCCAGAGAAACCTCGTTCAGAGCGATGATGCAGTCACTGCCGTTGATATAGTGCCGGCTGAGCTTGTCGATCTGGATCAGGGCCATGAAAAAACTCCTTTACAGGGTACGCAGTGCTTCACTCGGGTCGAGCCGACTGGCACGCAGGGCCGGCTGCAGAGCGGCCAGCAGGCCGACGATGACGGCGCTGGACAGTGCGGCCAGGGCCAGTTGCGGGTCGAAAT
The DNA here is from genome assembly GCA_003696465.1 of Gammaproteobacteria bacterium. Lineage (GTDB taxonomy): Bacteria > Pseudomonadota > Gammaproteobacteria > J044 > J044 > J044. The sequence goes on from RFHG01000497.1 coordinate 939, forward strand.
GCCAGGCCGCGTGCCCCTCGTGCCCGCCGCCGAGAAACGGCAGGGCCCCAAGGGTCACGCCGATACCTGCCAGATAGCCGAGCAGTCCGGCCAGGGCGCTGACGATGCCGGCTTCGACCAGCACCAGGCGCAGGATGTGGCTGCGCCGGTAGCCAATGGCGCGAAAGATGCCGATCTCCCGGGTGCGTTCGTTGACCGCGGCCATCATGGTGACGAAAACCAGCAGCGCCCCCACCAGCAGCACCACCACGGTCACGCCCCAGGCGAACAGCTGCAGTTGGCCGATGGCGTGCATGCGGGTCTTGACCACCTGCTGCACAGCCTTGACGTCAACACCCGGCAGCACTTCTGAAATCTGGGCCACCATGTCACTCACCGGGCAATTGGCACACAGGGCGGCGACCTCGACCAGTGAAACCTGTCCCTGCTTGCCGAGCAGACGCTGGGCCACGGCCAGGTCGGCGATCAGCAGCTGATCATCCTGACCGCCCGTCGGTTGAAGAATGCCGCTGACCTGAAAGGAATGGCCGGACAGGTCGACCGCATCCCCTCTGCTCAGCTTCAGCAGCCGGGCGACCTCGCTGCCAAGCACCAGGGTGCCTTCACCGGTTGGCCGTTCACCTTTGAGCTGCCACCACTTCTTCAGGCCGAATTCCACCTGCGGATCGACCCCCATCAGCAGCATGCGCCGACCTTCGACCTCGACGGCACCAAGAACCTTGGGCGCCACCGCGGCGATGTTGCGGCTGTTGCGAATGGTACCGATCTTCGCCAGCGAGGCCTGGTCGATTTCATGCTCGGTCAGCGAAACACCGCCGAGGCTGATGCCGCCGTAGCTGAGCGAGAGCTGGTCGCTCTGAGGGGTGATCAGGATATTGGCGCCGAACAGTTCCAGTTCATGGCGCGCCCGCTCGCCCAGCGCCCGGGTCAGCGACATCAGGGCGACTACCGTCGCCACACCGACCAGCAGACCGGCCAGCAGAAAGAGCGCCCGCCCCTTGCGGCGTTTCAGATTGTTGAAGGTGATGGTTTCAAGACGCATGGTTGAAATCTCCGGACGTCAGAAAACATACTGTCTCCTGTCTTCTGTCTCCTGAATTCTGCATATTGCCCTTAAAAATAGGTCGCGCCCTGTTCCAGGGCCGCCACGGTGATGATCACCTGGCCGTTTGCCAGTTGCCGCGGCAGGGGCGATGGATTGCAGCCACCCTTGACCACGTTGACCCGGTCGGTGGGGAAGGACTGGCCGCAGTTGTTGCAGATCATGCTGTCGCCGACCTGGGTGTAGCCTTTCTTTTCCCGATAGCAGACGTCGCAGGCGTCAAAGGCCGCGCGGATGACGCCGTCGGTGCTCTTGACCACGAAAAAGCGGATCGGGCCGCTGCGGCCGTTGTATTCAAAGAATCTGGCCTTGCCATCTTCGAAATCGGCCGCTTTCAGGCGCACGGCACCGTTGTCGGCCTGCACGCTCCTGACGCCGCCGGCACCAGCCGGGCCGAACAGCAGCCAGCCGGCCACCCCGGCGACCACCAGAAGGGCAAGAGCAACGATGGCCACTTTTTTGCCGCCTCCGCCGGAGGCGTTGTTCTGAAACTGTTCGCGCTTGCTTTCACGTTCGGACATTGGACAGACTCCCTGTTTGAATTTCCTGTATCAGCCGCAGCAGCCGCTGCTGCAGTCGCCGCCACGCGCGGCCGCCTGTTTCAGCTGCGGATCGAAGATCATCACCTGCGTGTCCTGCTGCAGCTGCTGGTACCACTGGTTGAGCTTCTGCTGCTGCCGGGCCGGATCGTTGATACCGGTCAGCACTTTGTCCTGGACCAGGCGTTCGATGGTCATGTCAGCCCGCAGCTGGTCGTAAAAATCCTGCCAGTCCCCAAACCGTTTCGCCACCAGCTGCTCCAGGTCGGCATGCCCCCGGCGCAACTGCTCAATGCGGGCATCGACCTCGCCAGGCTGCACCACAACCCCCGCCTGTTCGGCCGCGTAAAGGAGCAGCTCGCGCTGGCGCAGGTCGTTCCAGAGCTGGCGGCGCAGCTGATCGATCAGTTGCGGCGTGGCCTCCCGGTCGGCAAGACGCAGGCGCATGGCCCGGTCGAACTCCTCCCGGGTCAGCAGCCGGTCACCGACGCGCGCGACAAAACGCTGGGCCAGGCGCTGCTGCTCACCGCGCAGATCGGCGTATTCGGCTGGCGACAGTTTCGTCCGGACCTGTGCCGGATAACCGGCCGCACTGATGGTTTCGGCGATGGCCGTGGCATCGGTCTGACCCGGGTCGTATTCAACCCGGCAGCGCCCGCTGGCCAGATCGACCTCGACCGCGCCGATGCCGTCGAGCTGCACCAGGGCATCGTTGATCTTCTGGACGCAGGATCCGCAGGAGAGCTTGTCGACCCGATACTCGGCCAGGGCGGCGAGCGCCGGATCGATGCCGCGCGGAAAAACAAGCCAGGCCAGCACAGCCGCAGCCAGCACCAGCAACAGACTCAGGGTGACAACAAAGGGTTTCCGGCTCATGGAGATACGACGTCCTTTCCTTTGGGTGTTGCCCTTCTCTCTACAGGCTTTGTGCCAACTTCATCGATAAAGTTAACTTCCCGTTATTTCAGGTTTTTTGTGAGAACCCCGACCTTGTTCCAGATTGACGCCGGCTGTTTCTGCAGAATAGTCAACAGCAGTTGTAGACTATTCCACAGGCTCACAAGTTGGCGGCCCGTTTCTCCTCTACCTGCAACCGCGCCGCCAGGCGGGCAATCTCGGGGTCGCCATCGGCGCACAACTCATCCAACAGGTGGTCGTGCCTGTGGTGCCATCCGCCTTGAATC
>RFHG01000080.1 GCA_003696465.1 Gammaproteobacteria bacterium
AACCCATCGCACCCAACGAGAACCCGCGACTGCGCTACCTTAACCGCCGCGTGGAGATGCACTTCGTGATCGACAACCAGACGTTCGGCACGCAAAATCGCCTCGACGAGCGCGACTACTACCGCAACAACCGCTAAGAATTATGGATGATGCTTATGCATTTTCGGGCGGCCCACTCTGGGTCGCCCTTCTTTTTTCGCGGACGTAACCAATGAGCTTGAAGAGATCGAACCACACGAGCGGGGGCTGGCTGGCACCGATAAGATAACGGGCCAGCCGCTTTTCGGCTTGCGCCAAAAAGCGATCGGGCAGCCAGCCAATGGCCCACCCCCAGCGCGTCGCTATGGCCCCCAGCCGCGTCGGCACGGCCTTGCCTGCCCGCTCCAGCGCCACCAGACCGGCGACCGCCTGCCGGGTTTTCTCGATGAATACCTCGGCCGGCTCCAGCCCCAGGTGCAGGAGGGGATTGTCGATGTGCAGCACCGGTATGCCTGCCCGCCGCAGGCTTTCGCCAAAAAGGGTGTCTTCGTGACCATAACGGCGCACCGCTTCGTCGAAGCCGCCCACGCGCCAGAATGCCTCTCTGTGGATCAGGAAATTGTGCGTGCGAAAAGACGCCCAGGGCTGGCCTTGGCGCCGGGTGGCCGGCAGCTGTTCGCGCCGCCGGCCATAGTGCCAGCGCAGGCGCAATGCCCGTTCCGGAGGTGGTTCGTCGGCATAGACCGTACCGCCCACCACTACAGGGGCCTGCCGTGCTGCCCGGGCATACTGCAGAAAGAAATCGGGATGGACCACCGCCGAATCGGCATCGGCAAAGAGCAGCCAGGGCGCCCGCGCCTGCCGGGCAAGGAAGTTGCGTACGGCCGCGCGCCCCATGTTTTGCGAAAGCGCGAACACCCGGACACCCTCGGCCTCGAGCCCTTGGTGCCATTTGCCGAAAGGCGCCTCGGAAGCATCGTCGGCCAGCACGATCTCCAGCTCGATGCCCGAACGGTCGAGCGCC
>RFHG01000498.1 GCA_003696465.1 Gammaproteobacteria bacterium
ATTGAGTATATTTTTTACCGGCTGCTCCTTAAACCAGGGAAAATCCTCGTATGACATAAACAGCTCTTTTCCGTGAGCCAGGAGCCATATACCATGTGCAGAGATGTTCGTGACCTCAACTGGTGAAGTGTTTTTTCCATGCGCCAATGAGCTCATTGTAATGAACCTCTATAATTGATTCGATCTCTTTCAGTTGCTTGCGTGAATAACGAAAGTTCTTTGCAAGCTCAATGTCCGGTTCTAGCCAAAACTTGGCCTCGCCATCTCCAGATATCACGTGCACATGCATACGTTCCTCTTCTCTCGAGAAAAAGAAAAATCGGTATCCATGTTCCCTGAATATTGTAGGACTCATAGCTTTTTCTGCACATATAAAGTTAACCAGACAGAATCCATCTATCTGAGTATAGCCCCGTTCATTGACTCCGGGCTGGTCTTGCGTTGTCCATGACCCTCATCTCCCTCTTCGAAATCTTCACGAGCTTTGCTATTGCTTACGATCAATTTTCACCCTAGGCCCTACCGACTCCTCCAACCACCCCACGCACCAGCGGCCCAATGGTGAGTCCCTGGACCAGAATGGAGAACACCACCACGACATAGGTGACGGTGAGCAGGAATTCGCGCTCCAGCCCGGCCGGCAGGGCCAGCGCCAGGGCTATGGAGATACCGCCCCGCAGACCACCCCAGGTGAGGATGACGACGCTGCCCGGCTCGAACCTTTTGCGCAGGCGGAACAGGCCAATGGGCAGGCCCACGCTGATCATGCGTGCGATGAGCACGAGGGGAATGACGAGCATGCCGGCCAGGATGACCGACCATTGCAGTTGCAGCACCAGCAGTTCAAGGCCAATGAGCACGAACAGCACCGCATTGAGCAGTTCGTCGAGCAGCTCCCAGAAGGTGTCGAGGTGTTCCACGGTGCGCTCGGACATGGCCAGGCGCCGGCCGTGGTTGCCGACCAGCAGGCCGGCCACCACTACGGTGATGGGCGCCGAGAGATGCCAGTGTTCGGCCAGCGCATAGCCACCGGTGACGAGTGCCAGGGTAATGGTGATTTCCACTGCATAGTCGTCCACGGTGCGCAGCAGGAGATAGGCGCCGTAGCCGATCAGCAGGCCGAACAGCACCCCGCCGACTGCCTCCTGCAGGAAGAGGATGCCCAGCGAGGCCGGGGTAAGTTCCGTCTGCCCTTCGAGCAGCCCGAGCAGGGCGAGGAACAGCACCACGGCGACGCCGTCGTTGAACAGTGACTCGCCGGCAATCTTGATCTCCAGCGCCCGGGGGGCTCCGGCCGACTTGAGGATGCCGAGCACGGCGATGGGATCGGTAGGGGCGATGAGCGCGCCGAACAGCAGGCACCAGATCAGCGGCAGATCGAATCCCATCCAGGAAAAGAGATACCAGCTGCCGAACCCCACCATGAGCATCGACAGTACCACCCCGACGGTAGCCAGGGTGAGGATGACCCACTGGTGCCGGCGCAGGTCGTTGAGATCGATATGCAGGGCGCCGGCGAAGAGCAGAAAGCTGAGCAGGCCATGCAGCACGGTATCGGTGAAATCGACCTGAGACAGCAGGGCGCGTGCCTCTTCTTCGAAGTGCAGGCCGAGCCGCCCCAGCAACAGCAGCCCCAGCGAGAACACCAGGGCACCCAGCATCAGGCCCACGGTTGAGGGCAGACGGAACAGGCGCAGATTGAGGTAGCCGATGAATGCCGCAAACCCCAGCAGAATGGCGGCAATATCGAGCAGACTCACCGGCCGCCTCCGCGTTCACCCCGCACGCGCGCCAGCTCGCGTTCGATCTGGTCGAGCCTGCGGTTGAGGCGCTGGAATTCCCGGCGCAGGTCCAGCTCTTCTTCCACGATCTCCTCGCGCAGCTCTTCCCTGAGCTGACGTTCGACGGTGCCGACCCGCTGATGCACCTGGGTCTTGACCTCTTCGACCTTTTCTTCCACTTCGCTGACCTCGCGGCCGACGAGATAGGCGGAGATGTTGGCCGTGACCAGCGAGAACACGACCACGCCCAGGATGATGATAATGGCGCCGAAGGCGCGCCCCTCCGGAGTGGTCGGCACCACATCGCCATAACCCACGGTGGTGATGGTGACAAGCGCCCACCACATGCCCTCCCACGGGCTCTCGATGCCGGGCTCCAGCGCATCGATGATGAAGCCGGCAATGAGAATGACCATGGCGACGATAATGAGCGAATAACCCAGCTTGTTGCGGGCCAGGATCTCGCGGATGGTGCGCGAGAAGCGGATGAGGATACCCACCACCAGCAACAGCCGCAGCGAGCGCAGGACGGCGGCCATCGGGGTATAGCTCCACAAAAGCGGCAGGCCGACGGCGATGATGAACAGGTTCATCCAGTTGCAGCGCAGGTGGCGCAGGCGATCGTCCACCAGGGCGGTGGTGACGACGGTTTCGAGC
>RFHG01000081.1 GCA_003696465.1 Gammaproteobacteria bacterium
AGGGCTGGGAGTCGCGCATCTACGCCTACGAAAACGACCTGCTGTACAACCTGTCGTTGCCCGCCTTCTACGACCACGGCGCCCGCGCCTATCTCAACCTGCGCTGGCGGCCGTGGCGCGCCCTCACGCTCGAAGGCCGCGTCGCCGTCACGCGCCCACTGGGCCTGCCCACCCGCCCCGATGACGACGCGCCCCGACGGACCAGCTGGCAACTGAAAGGCCAGGTGCGCTACGAATTTTGAGCGCGTGCCCCTATGCCGTTTGCCCGGCAGGGCCCATTTTTGGCGCATGAGCCAACCCGCACCCGACATGCACGTGCCGAACCAAATCGCCGACGCCCTGCAGCACCTCTACGGCCTGCAGGTCCGGTCGGCACACCGCCTCGAGGGCGAGGTGGACCACAACTACCTGCTGCAAACCGATCGTGGCCCCTTCCTGGCCAAGTGCACGCCGCCGCCCGCCGATACCGAAGCCATCGATTTCCAGATCGCGCTCATGGAGCACCTGGCCGGCCGCCTGGAGCAGATCGAGACGCCCCGCGTGGTGCGCGGCCTGGATGGCCGCAATTGGTATCGCCTGCCCGACGGGCAGGTGCTGCGCCTGCAGACGTGGGTGGCAGGCCGCATGCTGGCCGAGGTACGGCCGCGCACGATGGCCTTGCTCGAACAATGGGGACGCGTGGCCGGCCTGCTCAACGCAGCCCTGGCCGACTTCGACTATCCGTATGCCCATCGCGCCTACCGCTGGGATCCCTCGCGCACGCTCAACAGCCGGCCCCTAGCCCGCTTTTTCCGCACGGACGAGGAGCGCGCCCTGGCCGACTGGTTCTGGCAGCTTTTCGAGCGGGAGGCGGCACCCGTGCTGCCCCGGCTGCGGCAGGGCGTCAACTACAACGACGCGCACGAGCACAACCTGCTGGTCAGCGGCGAGGTCTGTCATCCGCGCATCAGCGGCGTGATCGATTTTGGCGACAGCCTGCACACCCATACCGTCAACGAGTTGGCCATCGCCTGCGCCTATGCCTGCATGGGCATGGCCGAC
>RFHG01000499.1 GCA_003696465.1 Gammaproteobacteria bacterium
CCGCGATACCTGGGTCATGGGCATCGCCGACCTCTTCAGCCGCATGACCAGCTTCATGTCGGTGTTCGGCCAGATGCTGCTGTTCATCAACCTGCCGGCCCTGATGGTCTATGGCGTGCACATCTCCTGGCCGGCCGTGTTCCTGCTCATCTTCGCGCCCAACATCAGCGCCCTTGCCCAGCTCGCCCTGTCGCGCACCCGCGAGTACGATGCCGACCTCAACGGCGCCCGTCTCACCGGCGACCCGGAAGGCCTGGCCCGGGCCCTGGCCAGGATCGAGCGGGCCCAGCAGCACTGGCTCAAGCAGATCATGATGCCCGGCATGCACCTGCCGGAACCCTCCCTGCTGCGCACCCACCCGGCCACCGAGGACCGTATCCGCCGGCTGGAGGAACTGAAACGCTTCGAACCCATGCAGCCCGTCTTCGACTGGCCCGACCTGCCCATCCGCCACCACCTTGAAATCACCGAGGAAGAACCCCGTTGGCGGCATGCCAAGGGGTTGTGGCACTGAACCAGGAGCCGGCCCAACATGGATGTACCCAGCAAGCCTCCATTCCTTCCAAATACAACGACTGCCATTTCAACACCGGGCATTGCCGCCCACCGCTCCCGCAACTCGCATGAGTTATTCAAACTGTGGATCATGCTCTGGGTATTGCTGCCCTACACTGCGATAGCCGTAAGTTCATCGGCAAACGAGCCGTGGTATTGCCAGCTCGGAGCCCTCTCGGTCGCTCTCGACACCACCCGTCAGGATGATGTGCGCAAGGCCGCTCTTGATTATGCCGAGACCCTGCTTGCCTCGGACCCTTCCGGCTGGTTCACCCTGAAGGAATACCTGCTCCGGATCGCGGCTACCGATCCGGATTTCCTCATGCGACACTACCCCGATCAGCGCCGCCTGCTCGAGCGCTGGCTGCAATCGCTCAATCTCCGCTGGCTGGCCGATCGGCCCTCCCCCTATCCGGCCCTTCGCGCGCAGGCTCTGGCAAGACTTTCCGGCCGGCTTGGGGCACACCCCGACGCACATACGCCTGCTTCCGATTTTGCCCGGCGGCTTTATCAGCGCCTGCAACAGACCCAACCGTCGGTCGTGGATTGAATCCTGCGGTCCTTGCCCCCATGTTGGACTCAAATCGAATAAAAGGGGGTTTTCATGTCCGACAAC
>RFHG01000500.1 GCA_003696465.1 Gammaproteobacteria bacterium
CTGCACATTCTCGTTGGCAAGTGCTGCCTGTTCCATGGTCGCCTTGTCGGCATCCGCAGGCACCTGTACCTTGCCGCGCAGCTTGCCATTGACCTGCACCACAATCTCGATGCTGTCCTGCCTGAGGGCTTCGGGATCGACCTCGGGCCAGGGCTGGTCGATGACGGCGTTCTCGTGCCCCAGTTCATGCCACAGGGCATGGGCGATGTGCGGCACGATGGGCGCCAGCATGAGCACGATGCCCTCCAGCACCTCCTGCCGCAATGCCCGGCCCTGATCGCTGTCGTCCTCGAAGCGGCCCAGCTCGTTGAGCAGCTCCATGTTGGCGGCAATGGCGGTATTGAAGGTCTGCCGGCGAGCATAGTCGTCGGTGACCTTTTGCACGGTCTGGTGCAGGTGGCGGCGCAGGTCCTTCTGCCGCTCGTCCAGGGCTTCTGGCACGAGGGACGGGACGGGCCCGGCCTCGACATGCTGCTGTACGGCCTTCCACAGGCGGTTGAGGAAGCGGTGTGCCCCTTCCACGCCCGAGTCGGACCACTCCAGAGACTGCTCCGGCGGTGCCGCGAACATCATGAACAGGCGCACGGTATCGGCCCCGTAGCGCTCGATCAGGGCCTGCGGATCGACCGTATTGCCCTTGGACTTGGACATTTTGGCCCCGTCCTTGAGCACCATGCCCTGGGTGAGCAGGCGGGTGAACGGCTCGTCGCTGTGCACCAGCCCCTCGTCGCGCATCAGTTTGTGGAAGAAGCGTGCATACAACAGGTGCAGGATGGCATGCTCGATGCCGCCAATGTACTGGTCCACCGGCAGCCAGTAGTCGGCCCGCTCGTCGAGCATGGCCTGGTCGTTGTCGCGGCAGCAGTAGCGCGCGTAATACCAGGAAGACTCGATGAAGGTATCGAAGGTATCGGTCTCGCGCTCGGCCTCGCCACCGCAACTCGGGCAGGTGGTTTGATACCATTCCGGCATCTTCTTCAGCGGCGAACCGCTGCCGTCGAACTCCACCTCCTCCGGCAGCACCACCGGCAGCTGATCCTCGGGCACCGGCACGGTTCCGCAGCTCGGGCAATGGATGATCGGGATCGGACAGCCCCAGTAGCGCTGCCGCGACACGCCCCAGTCGCGCAGCCGGTAGTTGACCCGGCGCCGGCCTATGCCGCGTTCCTCCAGCCAGGCAGCAATGGCATCGAAGGCCTCGGCAGAAGACAGGCCGGTAAACGGCCCCGACTCGATGAGCACCCCCTTCTCCGTATAGGCACCCTGCTCCAGATCCACTTCGGTATCGTCGTCGGCCGGTGCGATCACCTGGCGGATGGGCAGGCCATGGGCGCGGGCGAACTCCCAGTCACGCTGGTCATGCGCCGGTACCGACATCACCGCACCGCTGCCGTAATCCATGAGCACGAAATTGGCCACCCACACCGGCACCTCCTCTCCGGTCACCGGATGACGCACCGACAGGCCGGTGGGCATGCCCTTCTTCTCCATCGTTGCCAGCTCGGCCTCGGCCACCTTGGTGTTGCGGCAGGCCTCGATGAAAGCAGCAAGTTCCGGGTTTTCGGCTGCGGCCGACCGGGCAATCGGATGCTCGGCCGCTACCGCCACATAGGTCACGCCCATCAGGGTATCGGGGCGGGTGGTGTACACGGTCAGGCGCTCGTCGCTGCCCGGCACCTCGAAGGAGAACTCCACCCCC
>RFHG01000501.1 GCA_003696465.1 Gammaproteobacteria bacterium
TGAAGTCTTTCACATTTTGCTGTCGGCTCAGGCCCGCGGCAGCTTGGCGTGGGCTCCGGGTTCCTCGCGTACCAGTCGGGGCATCAGGTAGCCTGGCAGCCGACCGCGCAGGCGTTCGAACAGGGCCACGGCCTCGTCTTCGGCCACCTCGAAGTGGGCAGCACCGGCGACCCGGTCGAGCAGGTGAACATAAAGCGGCTGTACGCCGCTGTCGAACAGCTTCTCGGCCAGCGCCTGCTGGGCTGCCAGCGTGTCGTTGACGCCGGCCAGGAGGACAGCCTGGTTGTACAGGGCAACACCCGCCTTGCGCAGACGGGCCAGGGCCATGCCGAGCGTGGCATCGATCTCCTGCGCATGATTGATGTGCACCACCACCACCGGTCGCAGGCGCGTGCTTTCGAGCATCTGCACGAGGCCGTCCGTCACGCGCGAGGGCAGTACGACCGGCTGGCGGGTATGCAGCCTCAGCCGGCTCAGGTGGGGAATGTCCTCGAGCGCCCGGATCAGCGTCTCCAGCCGGCTGTCCGGCAGGCTGAGCGGGTCTCCGCCGCTGAGGATGACTTCCTGCACTTCCGGGTGTTGCAGCAGATAGTCGCGCGTGGCCGCGAGATGCCCGGTACCCGGGTTGGCCTCGGCATAGGGGAAATGGCGGCGGAAACAGTAGCGGCAATGCACGCCGCAGGCACCGGTGACGGTCAGCAGGATGCGGCCGTGGTACTTGTGCAGCAGGCCGGGCAGGGCCTGGGCGGCGCCATCGCCGACCGGATCGGTCACGAAGCCATCGACCGCGCGCCGTTCCTCGGCCAGCGGCAGCACCTGGCGCAGGAGCGGATCCATGGGGTCGCCCGGGCGCATGCGGGCCACGAATGGCCAGGGGACCCGCAGCGGAAAGTCGGGCCGGGGGTCGAGCCCCTGCGGGAAATCGTCCCGGCTCAGGCCAAGGTGGGCCAGCAGCGCGTCCAGGTCGCGACAGGCATGGCGCAGTTCGCTCTGCCAGGGGGCCTCCTGCGCCTGTTCGGGGCAGTGTGCATTGGGGGCATTTGCGGGTATCATTTGCAGTTTTCCGGGTTGCCGGTCTGGCACAGTCTAGCTTTACCGGCGTGTTTATCCCATCCACTTTCAGCAGGTGGCAAGCGTACATGGCGACTTACAGCACCAACGAATTCCGCGGCGGGCTCAAGATCATGCTCGACGGCGATCCCTACAGCATCATTTCCAACGAGTTCGTCAAGCCGGGCAAGGGCCAGGCCTTCAACCGCGTCAAGCTGCGCAATCTGAAGACCGGTCGCGTCATCGACAAGACCTTCAAGTCGGGCGAGTCGGTGGAGGCCGCGGACGTGGTCGATACCGACATGCAGTATCTCTATACCGATGGCGAGTTCTGGTACTTCATGGATCCGAACACCTTCGAGCAGGTAGGCGCACCGGAAACGGCCGTGGCCGATGCCATGAAGTGGCTCAAGGAACAGGACCTGTGTCAGGTGACGCTCTGGAACGGTGCGCCGCTGACGGTCACGCCGCCCAATTTCGTCGAGCTGAAGGTCACCCAGACCGAGCCGGGCGTACGCGGCGATACGGCCACGGGGGCCACCAAGCCGGCCATCGTCGAGACCGGTGCCGAGGTGCGCGTGCCGCTGTTCATCGAAGAGGGTGATGTGCTCAAGATCGACACCCGTACCGGCGAATACGTCTCCCGCGTGAAGGAATGAAGACCGACTGGCGCCCCGGCGCCGATCGGGAGGCCCTCCAGGCCCGGGCCCGGCTGCTGCGCCAGGTTCGGGCCTTTTTTGATCAGCGGGGCCTGCTCGAGGTCGATACGCCCCTGCTGTGCCGGTTCGGTGCCAGCGAACCGCAGATCGAGGGACTGTCCTGCGGCCCCCGCCATCTGCAGACCTCACCCGAATATGCCATGAAGCGCCTGCTCGCTGCCGGTGTGGGCGATTGCTGGCAGGTCTGTCACGCCTTTCGTGGCGGGGAGCTGGGTGCCCTGCACAATCCCGAGTTCACCCTGCTCGAGTGGTATCGGATCGGGTATGACCATTACCGCCTGATGGATGAGGTCGAGGCGCTCCTGGGGGAGCTCCTGGGCCCTCGTCTGTCGGCGCCGGCCGAGCGCCTGGCGTATGCCGAAGTGTTTCGTCGTCATCTTGATATCGATCCCTTCACCGGTGATCAGGCGCAACTGGAAGCGGCTGCCGGTGACGTGCTGCCGGAAACGCCGCTGGATCGTGACGGCCTGCTGGAACTGCTGATGGCCCTGCGTATCCAGCCGCGACTACCCGATGACCGGCTGACCTTCATTCACGACTGGCCGCTTTCGCAGGCGGCACTGGCACGCGTGCTGCCGGGAGATCCGCCGCGGGGTGCGCGGTTCGAGGTGTATCTGGGTGCGGTGGAACTGGGCAACGGCTACTGGGAGCTGACCAATGCCACCGAACAGGCACGGCGCTTCGAGGCCGACAATCGCCGTCGGAGGGCAGCGGGCCGGGCCGAGGTGACTGCGGATCCGTACCTGCTGGCGGCACTGGAGTCGGGGCTGCCGGATTGCGCCGGGGTGGCCATCGGTCTGGATCGGGTCTTGATGTTGCAGCTTGGCCGCGCCACATTGGACGAGGTGCTGAGTTTTTCCTGGGAGCGTTGCTGACATGAA
>RFHG01000502.1 GCA_003696465.1 Gammaproteobacteria bacterium
CTCGCCAGCCGAATCCTCGTCGAACTGAACGAGGGTTTGCCGGTGGCAAGCCACGACAGCTCCACAAACGGCCTCATCAACACCTACCTGGAGATGCGCCAGCGCCGCGTCGAGCGGTAGTGCGACCCTCAGCCGATCCGTACCCGCGCGTTGCGGAACATCCGCAGCCAGGGGCCATCCTCCCCCCAGTCATCGGGGTGCCACGAGTACTGCACGGTGCGGAACAGCCGCTCCGGGTGCGGCATCATGATGGTGAAACGCCCGTCTTCGGAGCACAGGCCGGTGATACCCAGCGGCGAGCCATTGGGATTCTCGGGGTAATGCTCGGTAGGCATCCCGCGCCCGTCCACATAACGCAGGGCCACGGTGCCACTGGCCAGGGCGGTATCGGCATCGCCGCGGTCGAACAGGGCGCGGCCCTCGCCGTGGGCGACGGCGATCGGCAGCACGCTGCCGGCCATGCCCTCGAGGAACAGGGAGGGCGAGGGCAGGACCTCCACGCTGGAGAAGCGGGCCTCGAACTGTTCCGAGCGGTTGCGCACGAAGCGGGGCCAGTGTCCGGCACCGGGAATCAGGTCGCGCAGATGGGAGAGCATCTGGCAGCCGTTGCATACCCCAAGACCGAAACTGTCCGGTCGCTGGAAGAAGGCCTCGAAGGTGTCCCGGGCGCGGGCATTGAACAGGATCGACTTGGCCCAGCCGCCACCGGCACCCAGCACATCGCCATAGGAGAACCCGCCACAGGCGACCATGCCGTGGAAATCCTCCAGCGTGATACGGCCCTCGATGATGTCGCTCATATGCACGTCGATGGCCTCGAAACCGGCGCGATCGAAGGCCGCGGCCATCTCGATCTGGCCGTTGATGCCCTGCTCGCGCAGGATGGCGACCCGGGGCCGTGACCCGCTCTTGATGAAGGGCGCGGCGATGTCCTCGTCGGGATCGAAGGAAAGGTGCACGGTCATGCCCGGGTCATGGTCGTCGGCAAGGCGCTCGAATTCCTGGTCGGCGCATTCGGGGTTGTCGCGCAGGCGCTGCATGCGGTGGCTGGTTTCGCTCCAGATCTGCCACAGCGCGCCGCGGGGGCGGTCGATGATGGCCTTGCCGGCGTGCAGGAAGCGGATACGGTCGTCATCCGAAGGGCTGCCGATCACATGGCAGTAATGGCCCAGGCCGTATTCGCGCAGGATTGCCAGTGCGGTTTCCGTGTCCTCGTGCGCCACCTGGATGACCGCACCCAGCTCCTCGCTGAACAGGGCCCGCATGGGGTCGTCGTCGAGTGCGTCCAGGTGGACCTCCACCCCGCAGTGGCCGGCGAAGGCCATCTCGCACAAGGTGGCGAACAGGCCGCCGTCGGAGCGGTCGTGGTAGGCCCGGATCAGGTCATCCTCACGCAGGGCACGCATCGCCTCGAAGAAGTGGCGCATGGCCTCGGGGCTGTCCAGGTCCGGCGGATGGTGCCCTACCTTGCGGTAGACCTGGGCCAGTGCAGAGGCAGCCAGCCGGTTGCGCCCCTGACCAAGGTCGATGAGGATCAGGTCGCTGTCGCCGAGGTCGGTGCGCAGCATGGGGGTCAGCGTCTTGCGTGCGTCCTGCACCGGGGCGAAGGCCGAGATGATGAGCGACAACGGGGCCGTCATCTCGCGCCGCTCGCCATGCTCCTCCCACACCGTCTTCATCGACAGTGAGTCCTTGCCCACGGGGATGGCAATACCGAGTTTCGGGCACAGCTCCTCGCCCACGGCCTTGACGGTGTCGAACAGCACGGCATCCTCGCCTTCGTGGCCGGCGGCTGCCATCCAGTTGGCCGAGAGCCGGATGTCCTCGATGCGGGCGATGTCGGCCGCGGCGATGTTGGTCAGCGCCTCGCCGATGGCCATGCGCCCCGAGGCCGGCCCGTGGACCAGGGCGATCGGGGTGCGTTCACCCATGGCCATGGCCTCGCCGGTGTATCCGCTGTAGGCCGTCAGGGTGACGGCCACGTCGCTGACCGGTACCTGCCAGGGGCCGACCATCTGGTCGCGGGCCACGAGCCCGGTCACGGTACGGTCGCCAATGGTGATGAGAAAGCCCTTGGCCGCCACGGCCGGCAGACGCAGCACCCGTTCGGCTGCCTCCTCGGGGTCGATGCCCGAGGTGTCGAACTCCGGCTTGTGGAAGGGATGATGATGCACATCTCGCAGCATCTTCGGCGGTTTGCCCAGCAGTACCTCCATGGGCAGGTCCACCGGTGTGTTGTCGAAATAGGCGTCGCCCACGATCAGGCGCTGGTCTTCCGTAGCCATGCCGACCACGGCATAGGGGGCGCGCTCGCGCTGGCACAGCAGTTCGAAGGCCTCCAGCCGGTCGGGGTGGATGGCCAGCACATAGCGCTCCTGGGCCTCGTTGCACCAGATCTCCATCGGTGACATGCCGGGCTCGGCAGTGGGCACGGTGCGCAACTCGATCTCGCCTCCGCGGCCACCATCGTCCAGCAGCTCGGGGATGGCGTTGGACAGGCCGCCGGCGCCGACATCGTGGATCGACAGGATGGGGTTGAGTGCCCCCAGACTGACGCAGCGGTCGATGACCTCCTGACAGCGGCGCTCGATCTCCGGGTTGCCGCGCTGGACAGAGGCAAAGTCGAGATCCTCGTCGCTGGTACCGCTGGCCATGGACGAGGCGGCGCCCCCGCCCAGGCCAATGAGCATCGCCGGCCCGCCCAGTACCACCACCGGCGTGCCGGCAGGCAGGGGCTGCTTGTGCACGTTCTCTTCCCGTATGCTGCCCACGCCCCCGGCGATCATGATCGGCTTGTGGTAGCCGCGCAGTTCCATGCCCGTGGGCCCGGGCACGCGCTCCTCGTAGGTGCGGAAGTAGCCGGCGATGTTCGGACGGCCAAACTCGTTGTTGAAGGCGGCGGCGCCAATCGGCCCTTCGATCATGATGTCGAGCGCCGAGACAATGCGTCCGGGGCGCCCGAAGTTGGCCTCCCATGGCTGTTCGAAACCCGGGATGCGCAGGTTGGAGACGGAAAACCCGCACAGACCGGCCTTGGGGCGCGAGCCATTGCCGGTGGCGCCCTCGTCACGGATCTCGCCACCGGAGCCGGTGGCCGCGCCGGGGAAGGGAGAGATGGCCGTCGGGTGGTTGTGGGTCTCCACCTTCATCAGGATGTGCAGATCCTCCTCGATGCTGCGGTATCGCCCGTCGAGCGGATCCGGCATGAAGCGCGGGGCCCGAAAGCCCTCGATCACCGAGGCATTGTCGCAATAGGCCGAGAGGATACCCTGCGGGTTCTTGTTATACGTGTTGCGGATCATGCCGAACAGGGTCTTGTCCTGCGGCTGCCCGTCGATGATCCAGCTGGCATTGAAGATCTTGTGCCGGCAGTGCTCGGAGTTCGCCTGGGCGAACATCATCAGCTCCACGTCGGTAGGGTTGCGCCCCAGCGCGCGGTAGTTCTCCACCAAGTATTCGATCTCGTCCTCGGAAAGGGCCAGGCCCATCTCGCGGTTGGCCTGTTCCAGCGCGGCCTTCGCATCACCGCTGATATCGATGGTGCGCAGCGGCTTCGGCTCGCTGTGATCGAACAGCACCACCGCATCATCCAGACTGCGCATCACTGTCTCGGTCATGCGGTCGTGCAGCAGGGCGCTGATGGCGGCAAACTGCTCGGCAGTCAGCGGAGTCTCGTGATCGATCAGCCAGGCCACGCCACGCTCAACCCGCTCGATCAGCGTCAGGCCGCAATTGTGCAGGATGTCGGTCGCCTTGCTCGACCAGGGCGAAATGGTGCCGGGCCGAGGCACCACCAGCAGCAACTCGCCCACCGGCAGGGCCGATGGGGCCTCCTCGCCATAGTCGAGCAGCCGCTCGAGCGTGGCCATCTGATCCGTATCGAGCGCCAGCTCACTGTGCACAAAGTGCACGAAGCGGGCCTCCAGGCCACGCAGGCCGGGCACGATCTCGCGCACCTGATCACGCAGGCGCTGCAGGCGAAAGTCGGACAGGGCAGGGCTGCCGGGCAGGATGAGCATGATACCCCCTGGTCTGGGTCGATCCGGAAAGCCGCCTATGATACCGCAGAATGGGGCCGCTTCGGCCCCTGGTCGGCTCAGAACGGCATCCCGAACAGGATGCGCAGGGCCCCGCCCTCGCGGGTCTCGCGCCAGCCGATGCCAATACGGGGCTGATGCACCAGATTGTCCGGGCGCCAGTCATCCGCGCCAAGGGTAATGCCCAGCTCGTTATGGGTGCTGACCGACCACGGGGCCGCCAGCCGAGAGATCTCGGCCGGATCGAAATAGACGAAATTCTCGAAATAGATGCTCGTCGACAGCGGCCTGCCGAACAGGCTGAGGCGTAGCGGGAAGCTGCGCACGATTCCCGTCTCCAGCGAGCTGAAGCCGCCGCGTTCGCCGCTTGCCGTATTGCGAAATCCCGCCCGCATCAGACGATTGTAGACCGTGACACGATCGGCGCGGGAGGCCAGAAAATAACTGCGCGCACCCAGGCCCCAGACCAGCGTGTTCTCGCCATTGCCAAAGTTGTGCCCCAGCCCGAGGTCCACAAAGGGCTTCAGCAGCCAGCGGCGGGAAAGGTCCAGCCGCGCCTCGATGCCCGGCAACACCGTCAATGTCCCGAAGCGCTCGGGCAGACTGCTGTCGGGCAGCCGATCCGTCTGCAAGCCGATGAACCCAGCCGAGATCGGGAGATTCAGTCGCCATCCGATCTCCTGATTGCCAGCCGGCACGAGGTCGATGCCCGGCTCCAGGTTGAAGGTCACCACCTCGTTCCCGCTGGCCACATAAAGCCCGTTGCCCAGATAGGGCGAGAACACATAGGCATCGAGATCCCGCTCCTGCAGCGGGACCTGGAATGTGCTGTTCGCGGCCCACGCAAACGCAGGCGCAAGCAGCGTTGCCAGTATTGCAATTCGCCGCCTCATCCCCATATTGTGTCAGAGTGGTGCCGGATCGTGTCAGAACAAGGCGAAACCGGTATCATGCTATAATCACCAGGAATTCCGGGGGCGACCTGGATTCGACGTGGGTTACGAAACCTGCGGGTGCATGCCGAGGTGGCAGCGTTGCCTCGTTAATCCCACAGCTGCATTGAAATAGTTGCCAACGACGACAACTACGCACTGGCTGCTTAAGCCCAGCCAGCTACCGCTCAGTGCTCGCCTGCGGGCCTGAACCGGTAGTCACTCACGCAGGACCGCGTCCGGGGATGTCCACCACCCGGGCGTCAAATCAAAGTGGACTCGCCTTCTGCATCCCTGTCTGCCGGGTGGCAGAAGGTCAAACTCAATAGACAGACTAAGCATGTAGTACCCGAGGCAGAGGACCCGCGGACGGGGGTTCGATTCCCCCCGCCTCCACCAATGCCACAAGGCCAACCCATCCGGGTTGGCCTTTTTCGTACAGGTAGTGGCTGTTCCAGCTGGACGGTTTTCAGGCCGATATATAGGGCCTCCCGAGGGGGCGGTCTGATACAGGAAATTTTAACGGACTACAGCGTACCTGGCTGATCAGCATGTGATTGTTCAGGTTGCACAAGCACCAGCAGAGCCTTGCATGAAAGAACAAGTGAGTGATGGGTCTCGGGCCTGGAAAGAAGGTTTCCCTGTGTGAAAGACCGGGCTCATCGCAAGGCTACATGTCAGCATGCAGTCCGGAGTGGGCGCATGTTCTCCATTCGAGCGCAGTTGTCTGCCGAGTACCGCAGTACCCTTCCATAATCGCAGGGACACATCATCAGGCTCCCCTGCAGGTTTTACTACCTGCGGATGCATTTGTTTCTGCTTGCGCATCACCGGATATGGTCCATACTCGTTCCAGGGTGAATGGTTTGTTGCGGGTTGGTGTTTCCTGCGGACCATCCGAATGGGATGTATGGAGTATCTGGTCCAGACCTGCCGCTTGAATGGGCTATTGCGTGCGCGCGAGGGTACATATTTATCGATCTCGATCGATTGTTCTTCCGTTTGGGTTTCGGATTTCCCCGCGGAGGCTCATGTATGCATTGATGCTTGCCGGATTGATGTTGGCTGCCTGGCCCGCCCCCTGCAGTTGGGCCTTGCAGGCCGGCGAGTCCGAGTTGCGGGCAGCGGTGGTAGTCGGGATTCTCCGTTTTACCCGCTGGCCGGAGGGCAGTGGGCGGGCACACACGGTGTGCCTGCTTGGGGATCCCATAAGCGCTGAGGATCTGCTGCGTGTTGATGGCAAGTCCCTCCCCGGCGGAATCTCCCTCCGGGTGCATCGGATAGGTGGCGACGACCCGGGGGTTGCCCACTGTGATGTGGTGGTGCTGGGGCCCAACAGCCCGCTGGGTCAGGTTGCGGATACGCTTCACACGAATCGAGTATTGACCATATGCGATGGTTGTCGCATTGAGGGCACCCATGTGATGGTGCGCCTGCTGCGCCATCGTGACCGAATCGGGTTCGAGGTGGATGTGGGAGAGGCGCGCAGGCGGCAGCTTCAGTTCAGCGCCAATCTGCTGGATCTGGCCCTGAAGGTGCATCGATGATGGCCCGCCAGTCCGACAACACTCGCTCCATTCGTGCCCGCCTGATGAACAACCTCTATTGGGGCGTGCTCGGTGGTATTGCTGTCATTGCCGTGCTGGCCATTGGAGGACTGGTGCTGATGGCCAACGAGCGTCTGCGACAGGATGCATCCGTCCTGGCGCGCGTCCTCGGAGAGCGTTCCCGTGCTGCATTGGTCTTTGCCGATCATGAGGCTGCACGGCGGCTTCTGGACACCGCCCGTTTGAATGAAGCCATCGAACGTGTCTGCCTGTACGACGCGCAGGGGCGACTCTTCGCCGCATTCCGCGCCCTTGACGGAACTTCCTCCTGTACTCAGAGGCTGACTTCCACGTCAGATATGAAGCGGCTCAGGAGCTGGGATCTGCTCCATTTGCAGGTTCAGGCCCCCATTCGTGATGATGGGGTGCTGCTGGGGCATGTGGTGGTACAGGCCAACCGTGATGCCATGTACCGGACGGTCGCCAACTTTCTGGCCTTGTTCCTGATACTGGTCGTGCTGGTCAGTTTCATCACTCTGCGCCGGGCCCGCCAAAGGCTGGAAGGAGTGCTCATACCTCTGCATCAGCTGCATGATTCCGCGACAGAAATGGCCCGTAATCCGCTCAGCGAGCGCCGAGCCCGTCGTCTGAGTGATGATGAAGTGGGCGAGCTGGTGGAGGCCTTCAATCACATGCTGGATGCGATTGCCGACAAACATCGTTCGCTGGAGCAGTCCGAGATTCGGTTCCGTACGCTGGCCACCAGCTCACCAGTGGGTTTGTGCGAGTGGAGCCCGGATGGTCGCGCGGTTTATGCCAACCCACGCTGGATGCAGATGACCGGCCTGCTCTCCGATGCCCTTACTCGTACACATTTCGAACACAATATACACAACGAGGATCGCGCAGAGTATGTCCGAGCCGTCTCTTCTGCCATGGCCAGTCCCGGTGTGCATGTGGTGGAATATCGCTATCACAATCCATTCAGCATCCAGGATATCCATCTGCTGGAATACATGGCACCCATGCTGGATGAGGGTGGACGGGTTCGCAGCATCATTTCCAGTCTGGTCGATGTCAGTGCGCAAAAGGAGGCGCAGCAGGAACTGGAACACATGGCCTTCCACGATGCCCTTACCGGATTGTCCAACCGGCGTTTCTTCTGCGAGCATTTGACCCTGGTCCTGGCAGAGGCCAGGCACAAGGAGATGATTGGTGCGGTCTGCCTGCTCGATCTCGATGAGTTCAAGAAGATCAACGATACGCTGGGGCATGGTATTGGCGACGCTCTTCTTCAGGAGGTTGCAAAACGCATTTGCGCAGCGCTCTACGAGCACGATGTGGTGTCCCGGATGGGGGGTGACGAATTTCTGCTCTTGCTGACCGATCTGGAGGCGGAGGAGCAGGCCGGCGACATTGCCGCACGGGTCATGGAGGTGGTCTCGCGCCCGAGCCGTATTGGTGATTACGAGATCAATATTACCTGTTCCATTGGCGTGGCACTGTTCCCCCGCGACGGGCTGGATTCCGAACGGTTGATCAAGAATGCCGATCTTGCGCTCTACGAGGCCAAGCGCCGTGGTCGGAACCAGGCGCATTTCTATTCCGCCCGGCTTGATGCCCGGGTACGACGAAACATGCAGATCGAACAGCGGCTGCGCAAGGCTCTGGCAGAGGATGGATTGTCGCTACACATCCAGCCCATACTCGATACGCACCGGCAGGATGTCTGCTGGGCAGAGGTCCTGCTCAGGTGGAACGACCCGGAATTGGGCAATGTGAGTCCTGCCGAGCTGGTCCCGGTAGCAGAATCCATGGGGGCCATTGTCGATATCGGTCGCTGGGTCATGCGCCGTATCTGTCGCGACCTGCAGGAGCACCGGCAGAAGCTGGAGGCAGTGGGCATCAGGGGTGTCAGTATCAATCTGTCGCCACGGCAGTTCTACAGCAGGGGACTGGTGCAGGAAATTCGTGAGGATATTCTTGACCATGGTGTGGAGCCCGAGCGTCTGGGGTTCGAGATCACCGAGTCACTGGTAATGCAGGATCTCGGTTTGGCGGTGGAAATCATGCGCGAGATCAGGGATCTGGGTTGTCGTCTGTATATGGATGACTTTGGAACAGGCTACAGTTCACTTGCCAGCCTCAAGGCATTTCCCATTGATACCCTCAAGATTGATCGCAGTTTCATCATGGAGATTCCCGGCAGCCGCCGTGATGCAGACATTGCCACTGCCATTGTGGCGATGGCACACAATCTTGGGCTCAGTGTGGTGGCCGAGGGCGTGGAAACCAGTGCCCAGCAGGACTTTCTGATCGATCACGGGTGTGAATACCTCCAGGGCTTCCTGATCTGCAGGCCGGCTCCGATTATCGATGTAATCCGGGTACTGCAGGGCCCGACAGAACATGCAGGACAGGGAAGATGAATGTTTATGCATCCAATCCATTGCAGCAGGTCATTCGTTTGGCTCGGGGGCTCTCTGCTGCCCTCCTGCTGATTGCCGCTCAGCAGGCAGCAGCTTCCGGCGACGAACTTCAGCAATTAATGACAATGAGCCTCGACCAGCTTGTTGATGTGCGTGTCTCGCTGGCCTCGCGTACCGAGGAGCGCGCTTTCGCGGCACCTTCTGCAGTCTATGTCATTACCTCCGAGGATATTCGCCGCTCCGGGGTACGGCGCCTGCCGGAGCTGTTGCGTATGGTGCCTGGTATGCATACCGGGAAACTGGATGCCAGCCACTGGTCGGTCTCGTCGCGCAATACCCAGAGCCGCTTCAGCAGCACCATGCTGGTCATGATCGATGGCCGCCATATCTATACTCCACTCTATGGTGGTGTACGCTGGGAACTTCAGAACCTGCCCCTGGAAGATATCGAGCGCATCGAAGTCATCCGTGGGCCTGGCGGCACCCAGTGGGGAGCCAATGCGGTAGACGGGGTAATCAATATCATTACCCGGAAGTCACAGGACACCCGTGGTGTGCTCACGTGGCTCGGCGCCGGGCAGGGCAGCATGCGTGCGGAAGCCGGAGCCCGAATTGGGAGCGGTGATGCCGATCGTGCCTGGCGTCTTTCCGGGCGCGTGTTCCGCAGTGGCCGGGGCGAATATCTGCCGGCCGATCTCAGTAACCATGAGGGTGCCCGTAATCCCGGGGATTCTGCCAACGATGATACCGATGCAGTCCATGTGGGCTTGCGTGCCGACTGGTCACGTAGCCCCGGGGCTCAGCGTACGTTCCAGGCCAATGCCTATGACACGCGCGTAAACGAGGAGCGTCGTCTGGTTACAGGGATTTTCCCCAATCAGGCCCGGGCCCACGGGATCAATGGCCTGTTCCGCTGGCAACAGGGGGGCAATGGGAATCAGTTCCGTCTGACCCTGTCGCTTGCTTCCGATGACTATAATGACGACATCCTGGCTGACAGTCAGGTCCTGGGAGACGTGGATGTACAGTATGCACGGACTCTTGGGCGTCATGATCTGGTCATCGGGGGTGGCTATCGCTACTACCACAGCAAGGTTGAGATCTCTGATCCGGCTGCCTGCAGTTTCACGACGCCCTGTTTCGGTCTTGATCCGGCCCGAAGAACAGACCGGACCTACAATGCACTGGTGCAGGATCGCGTCCGGCTCAATCCTGAATCCTTCCTTATCGTGGGATCCAAGTTTGAGCACAATCCCTATACGGGTTTCGAATACCAGCCTACAGCCCGTTTCCTCTACCTGCCTGACGAAGACAGTACCGCATGGGTGGCTGTTACCCGTGTGGTGCGCACGCCCACGCGGATCGGAAGTGACGGGATTCTCGATTTTGGTAGTGGAGTGACGGTCCCTGTTGGAGACCCGGATGCACCTGCATGGGTGATTTATGCCTATGAAGGTGGGCTGCGTCACCGATTCAGCCACGGGCTTGTGGTCGATGTGAACGCTTTCCTCAATGATTACCGGGAGGCCCGTAACGGGGCCGAATCACCCTCTGCCTATCAGGCGGATGAACGGCACGGCATGGAAATTCTGTTGCGTGCACAACCCTTGATCCCCTGGCGCATCGAGGGCTCCTACACTTTTCACGAGGGACAGGATCGTACCCCAAGCGGGTTGGTCAGGACTGCTCCTGACCTGCCACGCCATACTGCCACGTTCAAGTCGTACCTCAATATTCGCAATGGCTGGGAATTTGATACCCTGCTTTACTATACGTCAGCCAGGCAAGAGGCTGGCGGGCGCACCATGCCAGCTTATTTGCGCGCGGACATCCGACTTGGCAAACAGCTCTCGGCTCGCTGGAACCTGTCGATTTGGCTCAACAACCTCCTTGAAGATGTGCATGCAGAGGAGATCGAGGCATTCAAGGTGAACACCGGTGTGCCACGCGGGGCATTTTTGAAACTCCAATACTCACGTTGATGTACCACTGCCATGGCCCGAGGGCAAGGCTGGCATATCCCCGTGCTTGATATCCAGACTATTCCGATAGATGGTTTGTTGGAGTACGTGTCATGGAACGCAATATCACCACAGGCGAAACCCTGCTGCCACGCGCCAGAATCTGATGTAAACCCTCCCAATCCACGTGGAAATGCCAGGGAAGGCCTCTACAGAAGGTTGTCAGCCCAAACAATCAGCAAGTCGCAAGAGAAACGAGCGTCCTTGCTATTAACCCGTAGCCGGGCTTTCTGTTATCATCCGGCGACTGCTGGACGGTCACATCGAACCGGTGATACACGGCGGTGTTGGCATCCAGCGGGATTTGATCACTGGAGAGGTGCCGGAGCTGGCCGAACGGGCTTGACTCGAAATCAAGTGACCCCCTTGCGGGGGTCCGTGGGTTCGAATCCCACCCTCTCCGCCAATTCGCGCAAAAGGCTCCCTCGTAGAGCCTTTTGCATGATTGAACCTGGATTCGAACCCGCGGATTCAAAAGATATTGGTTCGACCACGGAGGCGCGTAGCGCCGTAGTAGCGGCGACCGCAGGGAGCCTATCCCACCCTCTCCGCCATTTTCCCTCCACGTGCATGATTTCTCGTGCACGCCTTTGAAATCAATCGCTATGGAAGCCGAAGTGGTACACATCCCTGGTACACCATGGCAATGGTGTTTCATTATTGGTTGGTATCTTGGCCATAAAAAACCCCCGCCGAGGCGGGGGTCTTCTTCAGGCGTCTTCGGCTGATTACGCAGCTTGTACGCCCAGTTTCTCGCGCCAGCCGGGGAAGAGCTTGTCGGCATCGTGAGGGAAGGACTCGAAGGCACGCGCGAACTCGCGGTGCTCCTTGGCCCATTCGATAGGGTCGGCACCGGCCTTCCAGCATTCCCATGCCTGAATCAGCGACTTGCCGCCTGCCGCGGGGCCGTCGATGTGGCCAAAGGAGCCGCCACCGCAGGTGTTGATGACATTGGCGTGGCCCAGGTTCTCGAAGAATCCGATCAGGCGCAGGGCGTTCATGCCACCGGAGATGATGGGGGTGGTGGCCTTCATGCCGTGCCACTTCTGGTTGAAGTAGGGGCCCTGGCACTCGTCGCGCTCGAGCATGTAGGCGAGGACACGTTCGTCCTTGTGGCCTTCCATCTTGCCGTAGCCCATGGTGCCGGTGTGGATGCCGGAAGCCCCCATCAGGCGCGACAGCTTCATGTAGCACAGCGGATCCATGCCCATCGGTGACTTGTACGAGGTCAGGGAGCCATGACCTGCACGATGGAAGTGCAGGAAGGTGGACGGGAAGTAGCGACGTGCGGTGGTGACACCGGCCGGGCCGGCGACGAAGCCGTCGACCAGGAAGGCCACATGTTCCTCGTTGCCGTATTTGGCGAATTCATTGAGGATGTATTCGCCCCGGGCGATGAGCTCGGCAAAGAAGTCGGCGGTGATGTTGGCGGAGAAGAACTTGGCCTCGCCGGTTTCCTGCTGGGCACGGTCCATGGCCTCGGCAACCAGCGGGATGACCTCTTTCATGGGGCAGAAGGTCTGGTTGGCCTGGGGCTCGTCGTTCTTGATGAACGTGCCGCCCAGCCAGAAGTCGTAGCAGGCCTTGGCAAACGGTTCGGGACGGAGGCCGAGCTTGGGCTTGATGATGGTGCCGGCGATGTAGCCGCCGTCGACTTCAGGACGGCCCATCACTTTCCACATGTGGCTGATGTTGGTGGCTGGGCCGTCGAACTTGCGGATCATCTGCTCCGGTACATAGAAGTCGAGCATGCGCAGGCCGACATGGTCACCCATGCCCTGGTTGTTGCCCAGGATCAGTGACCACATGTGGGCGACGCCGTGCTTGTCGTCGATCAGGTTGTGGTCGAACAGCTCGACGGGGTAGGCGATCTTGACCAGTCCGCCGTCTTCGCCAAAGGCATTGGGGTCGATTTCGTACACCAGGGCGTCGACGCCGCGGGTGAAGTCGTCTGTAGTGGAGACCTCGACATTGGTGCCGGTCGAGGATTCGGCCGCGACATGGGCGGCGACGGCCAGGAAGTCGTGACCTGCGGCCGGCTTGAGACGGTAAGCCACCAGCAGGTGACGGTCGTTTGCAATCAGCTCGTCTTCGTTCAGATCGAGGTTGGCATAGCGGCTGGATTGATCGAGTGCCATGAGCATGTTCCTCATATTGATTTGTTGCATGCCGGGCAATGCTGCCGGCAACCTTCAGGGCCTGCGTGGATGCGGTCATGCACGACCACTGGCCTGATACCCTTGCATTTTATGCGCGTAATGATATAAGTAAAATCTAATTATCTGATGGTATCTATAAATAGACGTTTATAGTGGGATGGATTCATGCATCTGACCTTACGCCAGCTGACCCTGTTCGAAGCCGTGGCGCGGCATCTGAGCTATACCCGGGCGGCCGAGGAGCTGCATCTGAGTCAGCCCGCGGTATCCATGCAGGTCCGCCAGCTCGAGGATGCGGCCGGGCTGCCGTTGCTCGAGCGCATGGGCAAGCAGCTGTTCCTCACCGATGCGGGCAAGGAGATGTACGCCCATGCCCGGCGCATCGCGCGCGAACTGGAGACGCTCGACGAGGCGATGGCCAGCCTCAAGGGGGTACGGCGCGGGCACCTGCGGCTGAGTGTGGCAACCACCGCAAAATCCTTTGCCACCCGAATTCTGGCGGCCTTTTCCCGGCGTTATGAGGGCATTACCTATTCACTGGATGTGACCAACCGGAAGATGTTGCTCGAGCAGCTGGCACACAACGAGGCCGATCTGGCCATCATGGGCCAGCCGCCGGAGGGCGCGGGTCTGGTTTCGCAGCCCTTCATGGAGAATCCGCTGGTGGTGATTGCCGCGCCGGATCACCCGTTGGTTGGGGAAGCGGCCCCGATCCCGCTCGAACGGGTTGCGGAGGAGGTCTTTGTGGTCCGGGAGCGGGATTCCGGTACACGCATGGCCATGGAGCGCTTCTTTGCCGAACATGGCCTGCAGTTGAAGACGGGCATCGAGACCACCTCCAATACCACCATCAAGCATGCAGTGGAGGCTGGTCTGGGGCTGGGTGTGGTGTCGCTGCATACGCTGCGCCTGGAGCTGATGGCGGGAACCGTGGAGGTGCTGGAGGTGGAGGGGTTTCCCATCATCCGGCACTGGCATCTGGTACAGCGTGCCGACAAGCGGTTGCCTCCGATTGCACAGGCCTTTGCGTCATTTCTGACCAGCCCTGAGGGGCTGGAGCTGGGCCATTCGCATCTGCCCCGGGAGGAAGATCTGGGCGGGGCGGCGCCTTCGGACTGAGGTGCGCGGGGCGCGGTCGACCGAGCCCGGAGCGGTACAG
>RFHG01000503.1 GCA_003696465.1 Gammaproteobacteria bacterium
GCTTCCCGCCGCAGAGGGACGAGGATGACTGAGGCTGCGGACTACACTGCGCGCTTCGGCGGCGTGGCCCGGGTATTCGGCGAAGAGGGTCTCCAGCGGCTGCGTGGTGCCCATGTGGCCGTGGTGGGGCTGGGCGGAGTCGGTTCCTGGGCAGTGGAATGCCTGGCGCGCAGCGGAGTGGGCGAGCTCACCCTCATCGATCATGATGATATCTGCCCCACCAACATCAACCGCCAGATCCATGCCCTGGGAAGTACCCTGGGACACAGCAAGGGCGAGGTGCTGCGTCAGCGCGTCCTGGACATCAACCCGGAATGCCGCTGTGTGCTGGTCGACGACTATCTCACCACCCGTACCCTCGAGGACTACCTGGGGCGCGGCTACGATCATGTCATCGACTGTATCGACAGCATCAAGTTCAAGGCCGCCATGATTCACTGGTGCCGTCGCAACCGCATACCCATCATCACGACCGGCGGGGCCGGGGGCATGAGCGACCCGACCCGTATTCGCATTGCCGATCTCAGTCGCACGGTCCACGATCCGCTGGCGGCGAAGGTGCGTCAGCGGCTGCGCAGGGATTACGGTTTCAGTCGCAACCCGAAGCGGCGCTTTGGCGTGGATTGCGTGTTCTCCGAGGAGCAGCCGGTGTATCCCACCGGCGAGGGCTGTGTCAGCCACGCCAAGCCGGGCATCCACGGGGTGCATCTGGATTGCCGGCTCGGATACGGCTCCTTCGTCGGCGTGACCGCCGTGTTCGGTTTCATGGCCGCGTCGCGGGTCATCGAACGCCTGCTGCGGCCGCAGGCAGGTGGCGATGACTGAGCCGGTGCCGGCGCGGAGGCTGCTGCCCGAAGACATCCCACTCCTGTACCAGGATGCCTGGCTGGTGGCCGCCTACAAGCCTGCCGGCCTGCTGGTACATCGCAGTCAGGTCGACCGGGGCGCGCGCCAGTTCCTGCTGCAGCTTCTTCGTGACCGCGTGGGCCAACGGGTCTATCCGGTACACCGCCTCGACCGGCCCACCGCCGGGCTCATCGTTTTCGGGCTCGATCCGGACAGTGCCGGACGCATGGCGAGTGCCTTCGCCGAGCGCCGTGTGGCCAAGCGCTATCTGGCGGTGGTCCGGGGGTGGACCGATGATTCGGGCCGGATCGACAGGCCGCTGATGAGTCTGGAGGACCGCTATACGGGCAGCAGCCGTGGTACCGAAATGCCGAAGGAGGCCATTACCGAATACCGCACCCTTGCCCGCTGCGAGTTGCCATACCCGGTGGGACGGTATGCCACCGCCCGCTACAGTCTGGTGGAAGCACACCCCCTCACCGGCCGTCAGCATCAGATCCGGCGCCACTTCAACCACATCAGTCATCCGATCATCGGCGATGTGAATCATGGCGACCGCCACCACAACCGTTTTTTCCGCCAGCATTTCGGCTGCCATCGCCTGTTGCTGCTCGCGCACGCTCTGGATCTGCCGCATCCTGCCGAGGCGCGCATCCTGTCCCTGCGTACCGAACCCGATACGGAGTTTGCCTCCGTACTGGCCCGGCTGGGCTGGGATGCCGAGGTGGACAACTTGCAAAACGGCAGCGCTGCCCCTATATAAACAATCAGCCTTGGGCCCGCAGGGGCACCAAGGCGTGATACAATGTGCTTTCCGACGCCCTCCGCAGCACGATCCCGTTTCATTCCCCGAGTATTCTCGCCACGGCATCCTCTGTTACGCAGCCGCGTCCGAAAGACGAAATCCCATATATATCAGGAGTTTTACTGCATGAAGATCGAAAACAACAAGGTCGTCAACATCAACTACAAGCTGACCGACGACCAGGGCAACGTGATCGACGAGTCGAATGATGGCAGCTTCGCCTATCTGCACGGTGCCAACAACATCATCCCCGGCCTGGAAAAGGCACTCGAGGGGAAGGACGAGGGCGAGAAGCTGAGCGTCAGCGTGTCTCCGGCCGAGGGCTATGGCGAGCGTGACGAGCAGCAGATCCAGGAGGTCCCGCGCGAGATGTTCCCGCAGGACATCGAGATCCAGCCCGGCATGAACTTCCATGCCCAGACCCCGGATGGCACCCCGGTCGTGGTCACCGTCACTGCGGTGGGCGACGATACCGTCACCGTGGACGGCAACCATCCGCTGGCGGGCCAGAACCTCAACTTCGAGGTCGAGATCGTCTCCGTGCGTGATGCCCAGCCCGAGGAACTCGAGCATGGCCATGTGCATGGCTGATCGCTCCCGGCGATAGTCACTCGCACGGAACGCCGGCCATTGGCCGGCGTTTTTTATTCAGGGTTCCAGGGCATTGATCGGGTTGCAGACCGCATGGTCCGGTTCAGCGATTTTCCCCGCGGGAAACCTGCAAGAGGATCTTGTCGAGCATCCGGGTGGGCAGGATGCGACGCAGGGAGGCAAACAGGTGGGTGGGAAAGGTGACCCGATAGCGGGCCTTCGGTCGGGAGGATTCCAGGGCATGGATCAGGGCA
>RFHG01000504.1 GCA_003696465.1 Gammaproteobacteria bacterium
CGGCAAAGGCCACTGCCCAGGCCGGAATGGCCAGCGGAAAGGACGGGAACAGGCGCCGCTCGAGCAGGATCACCACCAGCGCCACCAGCAGACCGGCCACCGCACCGGACAGCGAGAGCAGGCCCGACTCACCCAGGATCAGACGCTGTACCTCGGCATTGGTGGCGCCCAGGGCCTTGAGCAGGCCGATCTCCGCAGTACGCTGGGTGACCGAGACCAGCATCACGTTCATGGTGAGGATGCCGGCCACGAGCAGGCTGATGGCGGCCACGCCGCCCACGGCCAGGGAGAGTGCGGTAAAGATGCGGCCGAAGGCGGCCAGGATGGCATCCTGGGTGACGATGGTGATGTCGTCCTTGCCGTTGTGCCGTTCGCGGATGATGCGGGTGATGGCCTGTTTGGCCGGCTCGATGGCATCCTCGCCGTTGGCCTGGATGAGGATGCGGAACAGCGACTCGGTGTTGAACAGCTGCTGCGCCGACGCCACCGGGATCACGGCCATGTCGCCCAGGTCGATGCCCAGCGACTGGCCGCCCTCGGCCAGCACGCCGATGACCCGGTAGCGGCGATCCTGGATGCGCAGCCAGGCCCCCAGCGGATTGCGGTTGCCGAACAGTTCTTCCTTGAGACGGGCACCGAGCACCACCACCGGCCGGGCACGGTGCGGATCGCCGGCGGGCAGGAAGCGGCCGCTGGCGAGGCTCAGGTTGCGGACTTCGAGCAGCTCCGGCGTGGAGCCGATGACGGTGACCTCCCGCTCCAGGCCGCCATGCCGCACCGGGATGCTACCGATGATGGCGGGCGCCACGCGGCGGATCGCGCGGACCCGGCGCAGGGCCAGGGCATCATCCAGGGTCAGCGGCTGCGGGGTGGTGCCGAGCAGGGGTGGCGGGCCGCCGGTGGTCTCGTTGCGCCCGGGGACGACGATGATCAGGTGGCTGCCCAGGCTGCTGAACTGCTGCTGCACATAGTGTCGTGCCCCCTCGGCCAGGCCGGTGAGCAGGACCACGGAGGCCACGCCGATGGCCATCGCCAGCAGGGTCAACAGGGTGCGGGTGCGCTGGGCCCGCAGCGACTCGCCCGCCAGATGCAGGTTGTCGCGCCAGTGCAGGCTCATGCGCGCTCGTCCCTTTCCAGATGGCCGTCGAGCATGTGCAGGCGCCGTGGCGCGCGGTTGCCGAGCTCCAGGTCGTGGGTGACCAGCACCAGGGTGATGCCCTCGGCATTGAGTGATTCCAGCAGTTCCATGACCTGCAGGCCGGAGGCGCGGTCGAGGTTGCCGGTGGGCTCGTCGGCGAGCAGTACGGCCGGATGCATGACCAGCGCCCGGCCAATGGCCACGCGCTGACGCTGGCCGCCGGAGAGCTGATCCGGGCGGTGGCCGGCACGGGCGCTCAGCCCAAGCCGTTCGATGACCTCCGTCACCCGGCGCTGCCTCTCGGCCGGCTCCACACCGGCCAGGATGAGGGGCAGCTCGATGTTCTCGGCAGCCGTCATCCGCGGCACCAGGTGAAAGGCCTGAAACACGAATCCAATCCGCTCCCGGCGCAGCCGGGCCCGTTCTGCCTCGCTCAGCACCGTGGTATCGATGCCATCCAGCAGGTAGCGGCCCTCCGTGGGCCGGTCGAGCAGGCCGAGGATATTGAGCAGGGTGGACTTGCCGGAACCGGAGGGTCCCATCACGGAGAGATAGTCTCCGTCCTCGATGTGCAGGCTGACGTGGTCGAGGGCATGCACCACCTCGTTACCGACGTGGAAGCTGCGCGTGACCTCCTGCAGTTCGATCATTGCTTCTTTTTCTCGACCCGGGCCGGAGCGCCGTCCTCAACCCCCTTGCGATCGACCGTGGTGACGACCTTCTGGCCGGGCTGCAGGCCGGAACGCACCTCGGTCCAGTCCCAGTTGTGCAGCCCCGGGCTGAAGCGGACCAGGCGGATCACGCCGTCGTCCTCGTCGAGTACATAGACCTTGTCCTCGTCCACCACCGCCACGGTGGGGATGCGCAGCACTCCTTCGTGCTTGCCGAGGATGATCTCGGCATCGGCACTGAATCCGGCGCGCATGCGCGCAAGGTCTTCCTGGCGGTCGAAGTCGATCTCCACATCCACC
>RFHG01000082.1 GCA_003696465.1 Gammaproteobacteria bacterium
CCCTGCGAACGCATCAGGTGCACGTGCTCCGGGGCGAGGATGCCGCTCTCGGTCACCACCAGCCGCTCGTCGCCGATGCGGGGCAGCAGTGACAGGGTGGTGTCGAGCGAGGTCTCGAAGCTGCGCAGGTTGCGGTTGTTGATGCCCAGCAGGGGGAATTCAAGGCGCAGGGCCCGCTCCAGCTCCCCGGCATCGTGCACCTCCACCAGCACGTCCATGCCCAGCTCATGGGCCAGCGCCATGAGCTCGGCCAGCTGTGCATCGGACAGTGCGGCCACGATGAGCAGCACGGCATCGGCGCCGATGGCCCGCGCCTCGACGATCTGGTACGGATCGACCAGGAAGTCCTTGCGCAGCACGGGCAGCCCCGAGGCCGCGCGCGCAAGCTCCAGATAGCGCTCGTGCCCCTGGAAGAAGTCACGGTCGGTGAGCACCGACAGACAGGTAGCGCCACCCGCTGCATAACTGCGGGCGATGGCCTCGGGGTCGAAGTCGGGCCGCAGCACGCCCTTGCTCGGCGAGGCCTTCTTCACCTCGGCGATGACTGCCGGACGGCCCTCGGCCACGGTCTGCTGCATGGCCCGGGCAAAGCCACGTGGCTGCGGGGCCGCGGCGGCGCGGTCCTCGAGCTCGGCCAGCGGCAGGGTCTGGCTGCGTTCGCGTACTTCCTCGGCCTTGCGCTGGAGGATGCGACACAGGATGTCGGGCGGATTGCTCACAGTGCGTTGCTCAGTTCCACCAGGGCATCGAGCCTGGCTCGCGCCGCCCCGGAGTCGATCACCTCGCCGGCACGCGCAATGCCGGCCCCCAGATCGTCGGCCAGCCCGCCAATATAGATGGCGGCGCCGGCATTGAGCTGGACGATGTCCCGTGCCGCACCCGGCTTGCCGTCGAGCACGTCCAGCATCATCCGCAGGCTTTCCTCGGCATTGGCCACCCGGATGTCCTCGATGCGCCCGCGGCTGATGCCGAAGTCCTCCGGGGCAATGCTGTGTTCGCTGATTGCGCCGTCGCGCAGCTCGGCCACCCGGGTCGGAGCGGCGATGCTGATCTCGTCCAGCCCGTCCTCGCTGTGCACCACCATGACATGCCGGCTGCCGAGGCGCTGCAGGGCCTCGGCCAGCGGCCGCACCCAGCTGTCGGCGAAGACCCCGAGCAACTGGTTGGGGGCCCCGGCCGGGTTGGTCAGCGGCCCCAGCACATTGAAGATGGTGCGCACGCCCATCTCCCTGCGCGGGCCAATGGCGTGTTTCATGGCCGAATGGTGCAGGGGGGCAAACATGAACCCCACGCCCACCTCCTCGATGCAGCGGGCCACCTGTTCCGGGCTCAGGTCGAGCCGCACCCCGGCGGCCTCCAGCACGTCGGCACTGCCGGAGGAGCTGGAGACGGAGCGGTTGCCGTGCTTGGCCACCCGGCCGCCGGCCGCGGCCAGCACGAAACAGCTGGTGGTGGAGACATTGAAGGTCTGCATGCCGTCGCCGCCGGTGCCGACGATGTCCACCAGATGGCTGCGATCGGCCACTTCGACGCGGGTGGCCAGGTCACGCATCACCGAGGCGGCAGCGGCCACCTCTTCCACCGTCTCGCCCTTCATGCGCAGGCCGATGAGGAAGCCGCCGATCTGTGCCGGCGTGGCCTCGCCGGTCATGATCAGCTCCATAACCCGCGTCATCTCGGCATCGGTGAGGTCGATGCGCTCGACCACGGTCTGGATCGCCTTCTGCATGGTCATCATGTTGCGTTCTCCTCCGGTCGGGACTGCGGAGCCGGCATCTCCAGGAAGTTGCGCAGCAGGTCGTGGCCGTGCTCGGTGAGGATGGATTCGGGGTGGAACTGCACACCCTCCACCGGCAGCTCGCGGTGGCGCACGCCCATGATCTCGTCGATGTCGCCGCGTGCATCCTCGGTCCAGGCCGTGATCTCCAGGCAGTCGGGCAGGCTCTCGCGCTCGATCACCAGCGAATGATAGCGGGTGGCGGTGAAGGGGTTGGAGAGGCCGCGGAACACCCCCTGGCCCAGGTGCTTGATGGGCGAGGTCTTGCCGTGCATGATCTCCTTCGCATGCACAA
Source organism: Gammaproteobacteria bacterium (assembly GCA_003696465.1). Lineage (GTDB taxonomy): Bacteria > Pseudomonadota > Gammaproteobacteria > J044 > J044 > J044. The sequence goes on from RFHG01000082.1 coordinate 2,073, forward strand.
TGCGCCCGCCGAAGGCCTGGCCGATGCTCTGGTGCCCCAGACACACGCCCAGAATCGGCACCTGCCCGGCAAAGTGGCGGATGGCCTCCAGCGAGATACCGGCCTCGTTGGGGGTGCACGGCCCGGGCGAGATCATGATCCGCTCCGGAGCCAGCGCCTCGATGCCGGCGATATCGATCTCGTCGTTGCGCCGCACCACCACCTCGGCTCCGAGCTCGCCCAGATACTGCACCAGGTTGAAGGTGAAGGAGTCGTAGTTGTCGATCATCAGGATCATGACGTTTCCCCCACCAGCCGCAGGCCACGCTCGGCCAGTTCGGCGGCCTTGAATACCGCGCGGGCCTTGTTCATGGTCTCCTTCCACTCCAGCTCGGGCTTCGAGTCATAGACAATGCCGGCGCCGGCCTGGATGTTGAGACGGCCGTCCTTGATCACTGCGGTGCGGATGGCAATGGCCGTGTCCATGTTGCCGTTCCAGGCGATATAGCCCACGGCCCCGGAATAGATGCCCCGCTTGACCGGCTCCAGCTCGGCGATGATCTCCATGGCGCGGATCTTGGGCGCGCCGCTCACCGTGCCGGCAGGAAAGGTGGCGCGCAGCACATCGAAGGCATCCAGGCCCGGGCGCAGGCGCCCGGTGACATTGGAGACGATGTGCATGACATGCGAATAGCGCTCCACCACCATGCGGTCGGTCAGCTGTACCGAGCCGATCTCGGCCACACGGCCGACATCGTTGCGTCCGAGGTCGATCAGCATCAGGTGCTCGGCCAGTTCCTTGGGATCGGCCAGCAGCTCGGCCTCCAGCGCCCGGTCCTCCTCCCCGGTATGCCCCCGCCGGCGGGTACCGGCGATGGGGCGCACGGTGACCTCACCGTCCTCGAGCCGAACCAGGATCTCCGGCGACGAGCCGACGATCTGGAAACCGCCCAGGTCCATGAAATAGAGATAGGGCGAGGGGTTGAGGCTGCGCAGGGCACGGTACAGGTCCAGCGGCCGGGCACGGAACGGGATGCCGAGCCGTTGCGACAGCACCACCTGCATGATGTCGCCATCGATGATGTATTCGCGGGCACGCTCCACCGCCGCCCTGAAGCCTGCCTCGGTAAACCCGGAGACGAAGTCGGCCTCGGTGACCGCCTGCTCGTTGATCTCGGCCTCCGGCAGCGCCACCGGTGCGGCCAGGCGCCGCTCCAGCTCATCCAGCCGCGCCTCGGCCACCTCGCGCTGCCCGGCCCGGGCATGCACCACCAGAAACAGGCGGCCCGTGAGGTTATCGAATACCACCACCTCTTCGGACACCATCAGCAGGATGTCCGGGGTACCCAGGGGATCGGGCTTTTCGACCTTCAGCCGCGGCTCGATGTAGTGGATGGTTTCGTAACCGAAATAGCCCACCAGCCCGCCGGTGAAGCGCGGCAGGCCCTCGACCTCGGCCACCCGGAAGCCGGCCTGGAAGTCACGAATCCAGGCGAGCGGGTCGTCCACCTCGTGCTCCTCGACCACACTGCCGTCCTCGAACAGCTGCACGCAGTTTCCGTACACCTCGAGGTGGCGCCGGCAGGGCAGGCCAATGATGGAATAACGGCCCCACTTCTCGCCGCCCTGCACCGACTCGAACAGGTAGGAGTTCGGGCCCTGGGCAAGCTTTACATAGGTGGAGAGGGGGGTATCGAGATCGGCAAGGACCTCGCGCACCAGCGGTACGAGGTCATGTTCCCCGGCCAGTGCTTCGAATTGTTGATCGTTCATGGTTCACATCCGGAATCGTTCATTGCGGGAAGGGCGCGGCATCACGATGGCCGATTCACCATCGCGTGTCGTGCTGCTCCCTGTCGATCCGAATGCGCATGGGCTCAATTCTGACCGTTCTGCGCCCCCGGAAGCAAGTCCGGGAGTTCGGCCATGGAGTCGATCACGGCATCCGGGTTGTAGGCGCGGATGTCCTCGCCGTGGTTGTAGCCGTAGCTCATGCAGACGATGCCAAAGCCGGCCGCGCGGGCCGCCTTCACGTCACTTTGCGAGTCACCGATCATCAGCGAGGCCTCGGGCCGCGCGCCAAGCTGCCTGGCGGCATGCAGCAGCGGCAGCGGATCCGGCTTCTTCTTCGGCAGGGTATCGCCGCTGACCACGATCTCGAAGCGGTCCAGGATGCCGAGGTCGCGCAGCAACGGCAGGGTGAACTGCTCGGCCTTGTTGGTCACGCAACCGAGCCGGTAGCCGGCCTGCTGCAGGAAGTCGAGCCCCTCGGTCACGCCCGGGTAGAGCCGGCTACGCTTGCTGGTGTTCTCGGCATACAGCTCGAGAAAGACCGGATAGGCGCGCTCGAACAGCGCGTCGTCGGGCTCGCCGTCGAGGCTGTTGGTCAGGGCCCGGCGCACCAGCCGCTCGACCCCGTTGCCCACCCACTGGCGCACGGCGGCCTCGCCACGGCGCGGCATGCCGATGCGGTCCATCATCTCGTCCACGCAAAAGGCGAGATCGGGCACGCTGTCCACCAGCGTGCCGTCCACATCGATGAGGACCATCTCGGGGCGATCAAGGTGCATTTCAGCCTGCCCTGGCCAGCTCGTCGCGGAAGGACTTGATGACGGTGTCGTAGTCGTTGGGGTCACTGGTATCGCGGGCACCAAACACGGCGGAACCGGCCACGAAGGTATCGGCCCCGGCCTCGGCGATCTCGCGAATGTTGTCCACCTTCACGCCGCCGTCGATCTCCAGGCGGATGTCGAGGCCGGAGTCGTCGATGATCTTGCGTGCCTGGCGCAGTTTCTGCAGCGCCGAGGGAATGAAGCTCTGGCCACCAAAGCCCGGGTTGACCGACATGATGAGGATCATGTCCAGCTTGTCGAGCACGTAGTCCAGATAGTCCAGCGGCGTGGCCGGGTTGAACACCAGGCCGGCCTTGCAGCCTTCGTTACGAATCAGCTGCAGGGTACGGTCGATGTGCTCGGAGGCCTCGGGATGGAAGGTGATGTAGGTCGCACCCGCCTTGGCGAAATCGGGAATGATGCGATCCACCGGCTTGACCATCAGATGCACGTCGATCGGCGCCTCGACGCCATGCTTGCGCAGTGCCTCACAGACCAGCGGACCGATGGTCAGGTTGGGTACATAGTGGTTGTCCATCACGTCGAAGTGCACGATGTCGGCACCGGACTTGATGACGTTGTCCACTTCCTCGCCCAGCCGCGCGAAGTCGGCAGAGAGAATGGAGGGGGCGATCTTGTAGTCTTGCTTGGCCATGACGGGACCTCTCCTGAAACATCATATTTCCAAAGCCGGCAATGATACCGCAAAGCTGCCACCCATGCCCCGCAAACCCGCCCTGCGGCCGGGGAAATATTGAATCCGGGGCAGCCGAACACTACAATTGCCCTTGTAGCCAAACGGCTACGCGCGCTTCTTCCCGGTGCTATGTAAGCGGGGTTTCGTCCCCCACCGGGGGGCAGCACGCTTTCCTTCCCTGATATCCCTCAAGGTCATGTACATGGAACGACATGCCATCCTGCTGGACGCCGGTTATCTCAAGCACGCCATTACCTCGGGCAGCAAGCCTTTGACCGCCACCCGCATCCGGGCCCTCATTGACGAGATTTGCGCGACATCACCCTTCCACAGCCAGTCCCGGCTCTTTCGCACATACTACTACGACGCGGAACCACTCTCCGGCAAGAGTCGCTACCCAAATCCCGCCAACGGAAGACACCTGGACTTCGACAACACACCCTTGTCGCGCAACAACCTGGCCCTCCTGCAGGACCTACGCCATTTGCCGCACCTGTCAATCCGGCTGGGCACCTTGCGGGACGCCGGTTGGCAGCTTGGAAAAAAGGCCATCAAGCCATTCACCCGGCAACAGGAAGGGAACCCGAGTCTGACCCCCGATGACTTCGTCCCGGCGATTCAGCAAAAGGGGGTCGACATGCGCATTGGTCTGGACATTGCCGCCCTGACCCTGAAAGGAATCGTCACCTCACTGGTGCTGGTTACCAACGACTCGGACTTCATTCCGGCCATGAAGTTTGCCCGTCGCGAAGGGGCGCTGATGTACCTGGTTCAATTCGGCAGCCAGGGCAGCCTGCAGGACGCACTCATTGAACATGCTGACGGCATCATCACCCTCGACCCCCGACCTCTGAGGGAAATCTGAGCGCCCGCTCAGGGGCGCGCGGGCAAATCAGTGAATCAGGTAACGACCGCCTGTGGCGATGGCCACGGTAGCCAGGCCGATCAGGGTGTTGGTGCCCACCAGCATGCGGATCTGGGCCAGCGCCTTGCCTCCTGCCGGCCAGTCGGCGGCCTCGACTGCCCGCCGCAGGCGCCGGTAGGGGGCGAAGAACACGTGCAGGAAGATGAGTATCATGACGATGCCCAGTCCGTTCATGATGTGGACATAGAGCGGCAGATTGGCAAAGCCGCCGAACTTGCCGATCATCCAGTAGCCGGCGGCGGGAATGAGGATCACCGCCGCCCAGACGAAGGGGAAGAACCGGCGGAAGGTGGCCACCCACAGCTGCAGCCGCAGCGGCGGCTCCAGCACCTCGACCGCCGCCGGGCGCAGGCACATGTAGGCAAAGAACATGCCGCCGACCCAGACGACGACGGACAGTACATGCAGGGCAAGTGCGATGCTCATGCGGTATCTCCTTCATGCTGCGGACCCACGGGCCCGGAGTCCCCATCAATCGCGCATGGGGCGGGATTGGGCGCTCAGGTCAGGGTCTTGACGCCATCCCTGCAGCCGAGGATCAGCACATCGGCCGGACGGATGGCAAAGATGCCCACCGTGACCACGCCCGGGATCTGATTGATCTCGGTCTCCATCTTGACCGGCTCCATGATCTCGAGGTTGTGCACATCGAGGATGATGTTGCCGTTGTCGGTGACGAAACCCTCGCGCAGGACCGGCTTGCCGCCCATGGCCACCATTTTGCGCGCCACCAGACTGCGCGCCATGGGAATCACCTCGATCGGCAGCGGGAAGGCGCCCAGCACATCCACCAGCTTGGACTCGTCGGCAATGCAGACGAACTTCTCGCTGGCGCCGGCCACGATCTTCTCGCGCGTCAGCGCGCCGCCGCCGCCCTTGATCAGGTGCAGGTACTTGTTCGACTCGTCGGCACCATCCACGTACAGGGGCAGTTCGCCGACCTCGTTCAGGTCCAGCACCGGGATGCCATGGCCACGCAGGCGCTCGGCACTGGCCTCGGAACTGGCCACGGTGCCGTCGATGCGGCTCTTGATGCCGGCCAGCAGGTCGATGAAATGGTTGGCGGTGGAGCCGGTACCGATGCCCACGATCATGCCCGGCTCGACGTATTCGATGGCCGCCTCCGCCGCGGCGCGTTTCATTTCGTCGGGTGTCATCTGTTGTTGTCCTCGGAATACGCTTGATCAGCGCGCGATGATAGCGCAACTCGCAGGCCCTGGGGCAGTTTCACGCACAAACCGGGCCGATTACGATCCAAACCTGCCCAAAACCCTTCATTCCTCTGGCGAGCCACGGGCCCGGGCTGCTAATCTTGCCGCATGAGAGAATACTGCAAGCGCATCCTGACTGCGCGCGTCTACGATGTGGCGCACGAAACCCCTCTGGAAGAGGCCCCCGCACTGAGCCAGCGCCTGGGCAACCGCCTGCTGCTCAAGCGCGAGGACCTGCAGCCGGTGTTCAGCTTCAAGCTGCGCGGGGCCTACAACCGGATTGCCCACCTCGATGAGCAACAGAAACGCCGTGGCGTGATCTGCGCCTCGGCCGGCAATCATGCCCAGGGCGTCGCCCTGTCCGGCAGCCGTCTCGGGGTGAGAGCCACCATCGTCATGCCGCGCACCACGCCCAGCATCAAGGTGGACGCGGTCCGCGCACTGGGCGGGCGCGTGGTGCTGCATGGGGATACCTATGACGAGGCCAGCGAACATGCCCTGCGCCTGGCCGAGGAGAAGGGCCTGGTGTTCATCCACCCCTATGACGACCCGCTGGTCATTGCCGGCCAGGGCACGGTGGGCATGGAGCTGGTACGCCAGCACCCCGGGCCGGTGGAGGCGGTATTCGTGCCGGTGGGCGGGGGCGGCCTCATCGCCGGTATTGCCGTGTACCTGAAGGAGCTGCGGCCCGAGATCCGCATCATTGGCGTGGAACCGGAGGACGCGGCCTGCCTCAAGGCCGCCCTCGACAAGGGTCGGCGCGTGATCCTGCGCGAGGTGGGACTGTTCGCCGATGGCGTGGCGGTGCGCCAGATCGGCAAGGAGCCCTGGCGCCTGCTCAGGGACCTCGTGGACGAGGTCATTACCGTCAGCACCGACGAGATCTGCGCCGCCATCAAGGACATCTACGACGAGACCCGCTCGATCAGCGAACCGGCCGGGGCCCTGGCAGTAGCCGGCGCCAAGAAGTACATCGACCGCGAGGGCTGCAGCGAGCGCACCTTCATCGCCATCAACAGCGGCGCCAACATGAACTTCGACCGCCTGCGGCATGTCTCGGAACGGGCCGAGGTAGGCGAGCAGCGCGAGGCCCTGTACGCCGTCACCATCCCGGAGCGTCCCGGCAGCTTCCGGCGCTTTGCGCGCGACATCGGCAAGCGCGGCATCACCGAGTTCAACTACCGCTACGCCGACGACCAGGATGCGCAGATCTTTGTCGGCATCAAGCTCGAGCATGGCCTGGAGGAACGCCGCGCCCTGTACGAGGAGCTGAAGGCAAAGGGCTATCCGATCCTCGACATCACCGACAACGAGGTGGCCAAGCTGCACCTGCGCTACATGGTGGGCGGCCACGCCGGGGCCGGCAACGAGCGCCTGTTCCGCTTCCAGTTCCCGGAGCGTCCCGGTGCCCTGCTGCGCTTCCTTACCAAGATGGGCAATCGCTGGAACATCTCGCTGTTCCACTACCGCAACCACGGTGCCGACTACGGCCGGGTGCTGGTCGGCATCCAGGTGCCGCGCGAGGACAGGGCCGAGTTCCGCCGCTTCCTCGACGAGCTGGGCTATCCCTGGTGGGACGAATCGGACAACCCCGTCTATCGCATGTTCCTCGCCTGAACCGATGAGCGCCGAACTGCCCGACCCCGCGGTCCTGCGTCGTCACCTGCGCACCCTGCGCGCCGAGCTGCCCGTTCATGAACAACAGGCCCATTCCGAGCGTGCCGCACGCCTGGTGGTCGAGAGCCGGAGCTTCCGCGCCGCCCGCCGCCTCGCCGCCTATGTCGCCGACCGCGGCGAGATCGACCCGCTGCCGATCGTGCTCGCCGCCTGGGAACAGCAGCGGCAGGTCTATCTGCCGGTCCTGTCGCCCAATGGCGACCAGCGTCTCTGGTTTGCGCGCTACCGCCCCGATGCCCCCATGCGCCGCAACCGCTACGGCATCCCGGAACCGGTCTGGGGCCGGCACGACCTGATTCCCGCGCAGGCGCTCGACCTGGTACTGATGCCGCTGGTTGCCTTCGACCGCCACGGCCACCGGCTCGGCATGGGCGGTGGCTGGTACGACCGCAGTTTCGCCTTCAGACAGCGACGCCACCACTGGCAGCGCCCGGTCCTGGCCGGACTGGCCCACGACTTCCAGCAGGTTGCCGCGCTTCCGCACCAGCCCTGGGATGTGGACCTGGACGAAGTCTTCACGGAAAATCGGCACATCATTTTCAGGCGGGAAACGACATGAACTACTGGCTGATGAAATCGGAACCCGATGTCTACGGCATCGATGACCTGGAAAGGGAAGGCACCGACCACTGGGACGGGGTGCGCAACTACCAGGCGCGCAACATGATGCGCGACCAGATGAAGAAGGGTGATCTCGTCTTCTTCTACCACTCCAATACCGAGGTGCCCGGCATCGTCGGCATCATGGAGGTCGCCCGCGAAGGCTATCCCGACCCTACCGCCTTCGACCCCGAGGCCAAGTACTACGACCCCAAGAGCGATCCCGACAACCCGCGCTGGTACATGGTGGATGTAAAATTCGTGCGCAAGCTCAAGCGCGTGATCCCGCTGGCCGAACTGAA
>RFHG01000505.1 GCA_003696465.1 Gammaproteobacteria bacterium
CCGAACGGCCTGCTCGATTTCGAGGCCGCTGCAAAGATCACCGGTGCCCGCTTTGCCGTCATGCGCGCGGGCATTGCCCGCCTGCACCGGGCACTGACCCAGTTCATGCTCGACACCCACACCCGCGAGCATGGCTACACCGAGGTCTATGTGCCCTACCTGGTCAATCGCGACAGCCTGTACGGCACCGGCCAGCTGCCCAAGTTTGCCGAGGACCTGTTCCACATCGAGGGCGAACACGACTACTACCTCATCCCCACCGCCGAGGTGCCGGTCACCAATCTGGCGCGTGACGAAATCCTTCCCGCAGAGGCGCTTCCGCAGCGGCTGGTCAGTCATACACCGTGTTTCCGCTCGGAGGCCGGCTCCCACGGGCGTGACACCCGCGGCCTGATCCGCCAGCACCAGTTCGAGAAGGTGGAGCTGGTGCAGTTCGTCCGGCCCGAGGAATCCTGGGAGGCGCTCGAGGCGCTCACCCGGCATGCCGAGACCATCCTGCAGAAACTGGAGCTGCCCTATCGGGTCGTGGCCCTGTGCACGGGCGATCTCGGTTTTTCATCGGCCAAGACCTACGATCTGGAAGTCTGGCTGCCGGGGCAGGGCAAGTACCGGGAGATTTCCTCCTGCTCCAACTTCCTCGACTTCCAGGCCCGGCGACTCAAGGCACGCTGGCGCAACCCGGAAACCGGCAAGCCCGAGCTGTTGCACACCCTGAACGGTTCCGGCCTGGCCGTGGGACGCACCCTGGTCGCCCTGATGGAAAACCATCAGGATGCCGAAGGCCGCATCCACATACCCGAGGCCCTGCGGCCCTGGATGGGAGGCATCGAGGTCATTGGCTAAAAGGGGTACAGCATGGATCCTGCTGGCAGTATCCCTGCTGCTGCTCCCCCTGCATGGGCTGGCCACCACCGAAAGCAGTGATGACGACTTCGAGCACTTTGGCGAACTGACCGCTGCGGATCTGGTCACCGACGATGCACCCCGGCCGCGCGAGATCGTGCATCCGCCCTGGTTCAAGCTCAGTTTTCTCGACCTGCGGGACGACCTGCAGGAGGCCGGGGAGGCCGGCAAGAAGGGCATCATCATCTACTTCGGGCAGAAGAACTGCCCCTATTGCCAGGCCCTGATGGAAAAGGACTTCGGCAAGGAAGATATCGCCCGCTACACGCAGAAAAACTTCGATGTCATCGCACTCGATATCTGGGGCAATCGCGAAGTCACCGATGTCGATGGCAAGACCTACACCGAACGCGAATTCGCCAAGGCCAAGGGGGCCTTCCTCACCCCCACGCTGCTGTTCTACGACACTGAAGGGAAAGAGGCCCTGAAACTCGTCGGCTTCTATCCGCCCTACAAGTTCCGTGCCGCACTGGCCTATGTCGCCGAGGGCTTTTACCGCAGGGAAAGTCTGCACGACTTCATGCAACGGGCCGAGAACCGGCCGCCACGGTTCAACGAAAACGGCCTTACCGAAGAGCCCTTCTTCCTGCCCCCGCCACACATCATGGACCGCAGCCACATCCCGGCCTCGCGGCCGCTCGTGGTGTTCTTCGAACAGCCGCAGTGCCATACCTGCGACATCCTGCATGCCGGTCCGCTGCAGCACCCCGACATCCGCGAACTGCTCGACCACTTCGATGCCGTGCAGCTCGACATCACAAAAGACGAAAAGGTCATCACACCCGACGGCCAGCGCACCACGGCACGCGACTGGGCCCGCAAGCTCGATATCTTCTACACCCCGACGCTGATCTTCTTCGACGAGCATGGCAAGGAAGTGCTGCGTATCGAGTCGCTGGTGCAGCTCTATCGCCTGCGCAAGATCCTTGAGTATGTGCTGGAGAAGGGCTACGAGATAGCCCCGCTGCAGGAGTGGCACTAGGCAAGCGCCGGCAGGAACGGCACTGCTGCACAACCCCCCATAACGAAACGGGGCGCCCCAGGGCGCCCCGTTTCAGGTCAGACGGCGAGGCGTCTTACTTCTTCTCGCCAGCCTTCTCGTTGGCGGCCATCTGCTCGTCCATGGCCTTGCTCTGCGCTTCCATTTCCTTCTCACGCTCGGCCATGGCCTTTTCGAACTCGGCCTCCATCTTCTTCATTTCCTCTTCGTGCTGCTTTTCCAGCTGCTCGAACCAGGCCTCCATCTTCTTGTCGTAGGCCTCAAGCTCCTTCTCGTACTCTTCAAAGGTCTTGGGCTGGGCAGCAGCCTGCTGCTGGGGAGCCTGACCGGCCCATGCCGGAGCACCATACGGGGCAGGGGCGGGCGCTGCGCCGCGCTCGGCGAGCTGCTTGGCCCAGGCTTCCTGCTGCTTCTTCCAGGCCTCGTAGGCGGCCTTGCGCTGCTCCTGCACCTGCTTGAAGTGCTCCTGCATGCGCTGCTGCTGCTCCTCGAAGGCCTTCTTCTGCGCCTCGAGCTGCTCCTTGGTCAGCGGCTGCGGGGCATAGGGGCCGTAGTAGGGGGCATACGGGCCACGGTAGTAACCGTTGTCACCATAGTAGTCGCCGGCATAATCACCATAACCGCGGCCATGGCCACGACCGCGGGCCTTGCCGCTCATGCTGAAGCTGAAATCGCCGTCGACATCGGTATCGCCATTGCCGTAACCATAGCCGTTGCCGTAGCCACGGCCATAGCCATTGTCATGGCCGTCGAACCAGTCTGCACTGGCCACGGTGGTACCCAGAGCCAGGCCTGCAATGGCCATGGAAGCCAGAATCTTGTTGATTTTCATTGCGTTGTACCTCTTTTTTAAGGTGTGGTTTAAAAATCCACGCCTTGCGACCCTCACTGCAAGACAGAAAATAGTTTATTAGAATATACTTATTCTGTCTAGTACTTTGGGTCGATACAAAAGGTACTCACTCGACCTTGCACCCCTGTTTCCAGTCGGCCATTTCCTGGGCCGTGGGGGCCGGCCCCATGAGCATGGCGATTGCGCGTGTCTCGGGCATGCCCTCGAGGGCAATCTTCAGCGTCATGGTGATGGGCACCGAAAGGAACATGCCGACCGGGCCCAGCACCCAGCCCCAGAAGATCATCGACAGCAGGACGATGAGCGGGGAAAGGCCCAGGCGGCTGCCCATGAAGCGGGGTTCGAGGATGCTGCCGATAAGGTTGTTGACGATGAGATAGACACCGACAACCCACAGTGCAAGACCCGGGCCGCCAATGACCAGGCTGAGCAGCACAGTGGGAATCCCCGCCAGGATGGAGCCGATGGTGGGAATGTAGTTGAGAAGGAAGGCCAGCGTGCCCCAGAGGACAGGGTAGGGGACATCCAGCAGCCAGAGGAAGAAGCCAATCAGCAGCCCCGTTGCAAGACTGGTAATGGTCTTGATGGCCAGATAGCGATTGATCTTGTCCCCGATCTGGTAAAGCGTGGCAAGGTCGTGGCCACGACTGCTGGCCAGACACTTGAGCTTGAGCTGGAAGCCCCGCGCCTCGAACAGCAGGAACAGTACGGTGATGAAAATCAGGAAACCGTTGCCCAGCGTGCTGCCCAGCCCATTCATGAGATTGCTGACCAGCCGCAGGGCCGTACCGGGCTCGATGATGCTGCCCAGCTCGTTGGTGGGCACCTGGATTCCGTGAACGGAAAGCCAGTCGAGCAGGCCCAGCGTTTGCCCCTTGAGCTGGGCCGTGTACTGGGGCAGGTCGCGGCTGAAGTTGGCCAGGGAGCCGGCCAGCAGCGAGGCAATCCCCACAGTGGCCAGGATGACACTGGTAAGCACGGCCAGCAGGGCAAGCCAGTTGGGCCAGCCGCGCCGGCACAGGTAGAAGTAGGGCGGGGCGGTGATGATGGCGATGAACAGCGAGAGCAGGAACGGATTGACCAGCTCTGCCGCCTCGCGCATGCCGGCGATGACCACTACCAGCGCGGCGAGTATGAAAATGATCTGGCGGATCAAGGGGGTCTGTTGGGTGCTCATCCCTGTGTCTTTGGCTGTGATCGGGTTGGGTTAGACTAGCGGTTCCCGACGACTTGTTCCAGCCCATTGCCATGAGCGAACACCGTAATGACGAGCAGCGGGCGCATGCCCGGCTCGAACATCTGCTCGAGCACACCAGCCTGATGCTGGCAACCTGCTCGGGTGAGGGCCAGCCCGAGGCCAGCAGCATGCCCTTTGTGCTGCACGGCGATGCGCTCGCCATCTTCGTGAGCGAGCTGGCGCCGCATACGGCCAACCTGCAGCAAAACCCTCGTGCAAGCGCCCTGATTGCCGAGGACGAGGCCGAATGTCGCCAGCCCTTCGCCCGCCAGCGCCTGCACCTGCAATGTGAGGTCGGCCAGGCCGGGCCGGAACAGCGGGCGGCCCTGCTCGAGGCCTTCAGGAACCGCTTTGGCAAGACCGTGGACCTGCTTGGCAGCCTGCCGGATTTCCATTTCTTTCTGCTGCGGCCCGTGTCCGCCCGGCTGGTGCTCGGCTTTGGCCAGGCCTGGCAGGTGACCTGGCCGCAACGCAGCCTGCACAGGATTACCGCCGAACGCGACGACTGAGTACAATGGGGCCGGCACCGTCACGCTTCCCGAAACGCCCCAAAGGAGATGCCATGGGTCTCGGCCCCGTCATGCTGGATCTGGCCGGCACGGACATCACAGCGGAAGAACAGGACATGCTGCGCCACCCTGCCTGCGGCGGCGTGATCCTGTTCACCCGGAACTATGAATCACCCGGTCAGCTGCTGGAGCTGGTGCGCGCCATTCATGCCGTGCGCGACCCCCATCTGCTGGTGGCCGTGGATCACGAGGGCGGCCGCGTGCAGCGTTTTCGCAAGGGATTTACCCACCTCCCCGCGGCCAGTCGCATCGGCCAGGTATGGAGCAGCGACCGCGAACGGGGAAGGGCACTGGCCCGCACCATGGGCTGGCTGCTGGCGGCGGAGCTGCGGGCCATGGAGATCGACTTCAGCTTTGCCCCGGTGCTCGATCTTGCCCATGGCGTGAGTGGCGTCATCGGCGATCGGGCCTGGCACCGCAGCCCGCGCGGCGTGACCGAACTGGCGCACCCGTTCATGGAGGGGCTGCAGGAGGCCGGCATGGAGGCCGTGGGCAAGCACTTCCCGGGGCATGGCGGGGTGCGCGAGGACTCCCACCTGACGCTGCCGGTGGACGAACGCCCGCTGGAGGAATTGCGCCAGCACGATCTCGTGCCCTTTGCCCGCATGGTGGAACATGGCATTGCCGGCATCATGCCCGCGCATGTGGTGTACCGGAGGGTCGACGACAAGCCGGCCGGATTTTCCGCCTTCTGGCTCAATGGCGTGCTGCGCCACGAACTCGGCTTTCAGGGCGCGATTTTCAGCGACGACCTGAGCATGGCCGCGGCCGATGTGGGTGGCAGCTTTGCCGACCGCGCACGGCTGGCCATCGATGCCGGCTGTGACATGGTGCTGGTCTGCAACCATCCGGAGGGGGCGGCCGAGGTGCTGGATGCCCTGGCCGGGCACGACGACCCGGCCAGCCGCACGCGTCTGGCACGCATGCATGGGCGTGGCGGACAGCCGATGGGTGAGCTGCAGCAGACCCGGCGCTGGCAGGAGGCAGTGGCGGCACTGGAAGCCCTTGAAGACGAACCCAACCTGGAACTCGATGTATGAACACCCTTGACTGGCCAACCCTGCGCAACTGGTTCTCCGAGCTGGCCGGCTCCGAGAACGCCTGGATCCTGCAGATTTTCGTCATCATCCTGGTGGTGGTGGTGACCAACTTCGTGGTGCGGGTGTTCCTCAACCGTCTGCATCGCAAGCTGTCGGGCACTCGCAATGAATGGGACGACGCCCTGGTGCTGGCGCTCAAGCGACCCCTGCCGCTGCTGGTCTGGATCATTGGTCTGACCTTTGCTGCCGATGTCATCAAGGTGGAGCGCAAGGCCAGCATCTTCGAATTTGCCGACCCGCTGCGGGACATCGGCATCATTGCCATGCTGGCCTGGTTCCTGGTGCGTTTCGTGGAGGAATGGCAGCGCATTCTCGTCGCGCGCCACCAGAAGGGCGAAACACGCCTCGACCGCGCCACCATCGTCGCCATGGGCAAGCTCATGCGGCTCACGGTCATCATTACCGCCGTACTGGTCGCCCTGCAGACCCTGGGCGTCAGTGTCGCCGGTGTGATGGCCTTTGGCGGCATCGGCGGCATCGCCATCGGCTTTGCCGCCAAGGACCTGCTGGCCAATTTCTTCGGCGGGCTCATGATCTATCTTGATCGCCCGTTCATCGAGGGTGACTGGATCCGCTCGCCCGACAAGGACATCGAGGGCACCGTCGAGCACATCGGCTGGCGCCTGACCCGTATCCGCCGCTTCAACAAGCGGCCATTGTATGTACCCAATTCGGTCTTCATGAGTATTGCCGTGGAAAACCCCTCGCGCATGCTCAACCGGCGCATCTACGAGACCCTGGGCATCCGCTATGACGATCTCGACAAGATGGATGCCATCACCCGCGACGTGAAGGCCATGCTCCGCGCCCACCCGGAGATCGATCAGGAACAGACCATGATCGTCAACTTCAATGCCTTCAACGAATCCTCGGTGGATTTCTTCATCTATACGTTTACCAAAACCACGGAATGGGTACGCTTCCACGAGATCAAGCAGGATATCCTGCTCAAGGTGGCCGAGATCATCCAGCGGCACGGGGCCGAGATGGCCTTCCCCACGCGCACCGTCTATCTGGAGCGGCCGGTTCCGGACCAGCCCGACGACACGCCCGAGGGGGCAGGGGCCCATGGCTGAATCCGTCACTGCGGAACAGGCCTGGCGGGTCTATCTCGATTCCGACCTGCTGTTCGATAGCGATCAGGTGCAAGCCGCGCTCGACCGCATGGCCACGGAGATCCGCCAGCATTTCGAACTGCTGGATCCGCTGCTCCTGTGCGTCATGAACGGCGGACTGTTCACCATGTCGGAGCTGGCACGGCGCTTGCCGTTTCCGTTGCAGATGGACTATCTGCAGGCCACCCGCTACCGTGGCCGCACCACCGGCAGCGAGGTGGCCTGGCTGGCGCGGCCGCAGCACTCCCTGGCCGGGCGCCATGTACTGGTGGTGGATGACATCCTCGACGAGGGCCATACCCTGGCTGCCATCCTGCAATACTGCCGCGAGGCCGGGGCTGCCAGCGTGCGGACGGCGGTACTGGTGCGCAAGCGTCACCAGCGTCTGGTCGAGGGGGTTGAGGCCGACTACATTGGCCTCGAGGTGCCCGACCGTTACGTGTTCGGCTGCGGCATGGACTACCACGACTACCTGAGAAACATCCCGGCCATACATGCCGTGCATGGCATGTAGCGTACAACGGGAGACAAACGGAGCAGGCAACGATATGTGCAGACTGGCCATCATTGGCGGGACGGGCCTTACCCGGCTGGCCCCGCTGGAGATTACACGGCGCGAAGTCGTCCATACCCCCTATGGCGAGCCTTCGGGCCCGCTCACCCACGGGCTGCTCAATGGCGTGGAGGTGGTCTTTCTGCCGCGGCACGGCTATGCCCACCGCATCCCGCCACACATGGTGAACTATCGGGCCAA
>RFHG01000506.1 GCA_003696465.1 Gammaproteobacteria bacterium
ACGCTCTGCAGCTGGTGAAAGCGGTGATCGAGGGTCATCATCGCCAGCGACAGGGCGACGAACAGCAGGAGCTGGAGGGTCAGCGGCGTGCCGTACAGGAAGAGGGGCTTCTTGATACGACACCTCCCCCGTCAGTCGACGGCCAGGAAGTCCGAGCCGTGCTCGTCGATCATCTCCAGTACACGGCCGCCCCCGCGGGCCACGCAGGTCAGCGGGTCGTCGGCCACGATGACCGGGATGCCGGTTTCCTCCGACAGCAGGCGGTCGAGATCGCGCAGCAGGGCGCCGCCGCCAGTGAGCACGATGCCGCGCTCGGCAATGTCGGCGCCGAGCTCGGGCGGGGTCTGCTCCAGTGCGGTCTTGACCGCGCTGACGATGCCGTACAGCGGTTCCTGCAGGGCCTCGAGGATCTCGTTGCTGTTGATGCTGAAGCTGCGCGGCACGCCCTCGGAGAGGTTGACCCCCCACACTTCCATTTCCAGCAGTTCCTTGCCGGGATAGGCCGAGCCGATCTCCTTCTTGATCTCCTCGGCCGTGGGGTCGCCGATGCTGATGCCGTAGTTGCGGCGGATGTAGTTGACGATGGACTCGTCGAACTTGTCCCCGCCGATACGCACCGAGGCGGAGTAGACGATGCCGTTGAGCGACATGACGGCCACCTCGGAGGTACCGCCGCCGATGTCGAGCACCATGGAGCCGCGCGGCTCGTCCACCGGCAGTCCGGCCCCGATGGCGGCGGCCATCGGCTCCTCGATGAGGTAGACCTTGCGCGCACCGGCGCCGAGGGCGGATTCGCGAATGGCCCTGCGCTCAACCTGGGTGGCGCCGCAGGGCACGCAGATCAGCACCCGCGGAGAAGGCCGGAACAGGTTGTTCTCGTGCACCTTCTTGATGAAGTACTGCAGCATCTTCTCGGTGGTGGTGAAGTCGGCGATGACGCCGTCCTTCATCGGGCGCACGGTCTTGAGCTTCTTGTTGGTGCGGCCCAGCATCTGCTTGGCCCGGGTACCCACGGCCTCGATCGACTTGGGGCCGCCCTCGCCACGGTCCTGACGGATGGCGACCACCGAGGGTTCGTCGAGGACGATGCCCTTGTTGCGCATGTAGATGAGGGTGTTGGCCGTACCCAGGTCGATGGACAGGTCGTTGGAAAACAGTCCGAAAAGGTTGCTCAGCATCGGGTCAGAGAGTTCCGTGGCGTCGTGAAACCGCTACTGTATCAACGGGTCGGGGTTTGGGCAAGGCGGCAAATGTGGTACTTTTGTGAGCTGCATTGAAATTTCCGGTCACGGGGGAACAGACGCATGTCACTAGGGCCCGAGGAGGTCAGAAGGATTGCCTGGCTGGCACGACTCGAGATCAGCGAAGCCGATATCGACGGTTACGCACGGAACCTCTCCGACATCCTCGATTTCGTGGAGCAGCTCGCCGATGTGCCCACCGACGGGGTGGAGCCCATGGCCCATCCGCTCGATGCCACCCAGCGTCTGCGTCCCGACGAGGTGACCGAAACCAACCAGCGCGACCGCTTTCTTGCCCTGGCGCCGGCTGCCGAGAACGGCCTTTTCCTGGTGCCGCGCGTGATCGAGTGATCACCTTTGCATTCTGACCCTGACGGATTCATCGCCCATGCATGACAAGACCCTGAGCGAGCTGTCGGCCCTGCTCGAGGCCGGCGAGGTGAGCAGCGTCGAGCTGACGCGCCATTTTCTCGATCGCATCGAGCGCCTGGACGGCACTCTCAACAGCTTCATCACCGTCTGCCGCGAATCGGCCCTGGCCGAGGCCGAGGCTGCCGATGCGCGCCGGGCACGCGGCGAGGCCGGGCCGCTCACCGGCCTGCCGATCGCGCACAAGGACATCTTCTGTACCGATGGCGTGAAGACCTCCTGTGGCTCGCGCATGCTCGACAACTTCGTTGCCCCCTACGATGCCACCGTGGTCGAGCGGCTCAAGGCGGCCGGCGTGGTCATGCTGGGCAAGACCAACATGGACGAGTTCGCCATGGGCTCGTCCAACGAGACCAGCTACTACGGCCCGGTGAAGAATCCCTGGGATACCACACGGGTGCCCGGTGGCTCCTCCGGCGGCTCTGCGGCCGCAGTGGCTGCGCGCCTGGCCCCTGCGGCCACCGGCACCGACACCGGCGGCTCCATCCGGCAACCGGCGGCGCTGTGTGGCATTACCGGCCTCAAGCCCACTTACGGGCGCATTTCCCGCTGGGGCATGATCGCCTTCGCATCCAGTCTCGATCAGGCCGGGCCAATGGCCCAGACCGCCGAGGACTGTGCCCTGCTGCCGCAGGCCATGGCCGGCTTCGACAGCCGTGACTCCACCTGCATGGAGGAGCCGGTACCCGATTACCGCGCCGCGCTGGAACAACCGCTCGAGGGCCTGCGCATCGGACTACCGCGCGAGTTCTTCGACGAGGGCCTGGACGCGGGCGTGAAGGCGGCCGTCGAGGCGGCGCTTGCAGTCTATCGCGAGCTGGGTGCGGAGATGGTCGAGATCAGCCTGCCGCGCATGTCGCTCTCGGTGCCCACCTACTATGTGGTGGCACCGGCCGAGTGCTCTTCCAACCTGTCGCGCTTCGAGGGCGTGCGCTATGGCTACCGCTGCGAGGATCCGAAGGATCTCGAGGACATGTACCTGCGTTCGCGCGGGGAGGGCTTCGGGGCCGAGGTCAAGCGCCGCATCATGGTCGGAACCTATGCCCTGTCCGCGGGTTATTACGATGCCTACTACCTCAAGGCGCAGAAGGCACGACGGCTGATCGCCGAGGACTTCCGCAAGGCCTTCGAACAGGTGGATGTCATCATGGGGCCGACGGCGCCGACCACGGCCTTCGGGCTTGGCGAGAAGGCCGACGATCCGGTGACCATGTACCTCTCCGACATCTACACCATCGCGGTCAACCTGGCGGGCCTGCCGGGCATGTCGATTCCGGCCGGCTTCAGTGATGGCCTGCCGGTAGGTCTGCAGATCATCGGCAAGTATTTCGACGAGGGCCGGCTGCTGGCCGTGGCCCACCAGTACCAGCAGCGTACCGACTGGCATCGCCGCCTGCCCGACGCCTGCGCCGACTGAACCGACACGAGGCAAGACGAATCATGGAATGGGAAGCTGTCATCGGCCTGGAAATCCATACCCAGCTCGCCACCCGCAGCAAGATCTTCTCCGGCGCCTCGACCGCCTATGGCGCCGAGCCCAACACCCAGGCCTGCGCCATCGATCTGGGCATGCCCGGCGTGCTGCCGGTGCTCAATCGCGAGGCCGTGCGCATGGCGGCCACCTTTGGCCTTGCCATTGGTGCCGAGGTCTCGCGGCGTTCCATCTTTGCCCGCAAGAACTACTTCTATCCCGATCTGCCCAAGGGCTACCAGATCTCCCAGTACGAACTGCCCATCGTGGTGGGCGGCCATGTCGATATCACCCTCGAGGACGGAACCGGCAAGCGCATCGGCGTGACCCGCGCGCACCTGGAGGAAGATGCCGGCAAGTCGCTGCACGAGGACTTTCACGGCATGACCGGCATCGACCTCAACCGTGCCGGCACGCCCTTGCTGGAAATCGTCTCCGAGCCGGACATGCGTTCGGCGAAGGAGGCCGTGGCCTACATGAAGAAGCTGCACACCCTGGTGCAGCACATCGGCATTTGCGATGGCAACATGCAGGAAGGCTCCTTCCGTTGTGATGCCAATGTCTCCGTGCGTCGCAAGGGTGAGGAGCGCCTCGGCACCCGCACCGAGCTCAAGAACATCAACTCGTTCCGTTTCGTCGAGCGCGCCATCAATTACGAGATCCGGCGCCAGATCGAGATCCTGGAATCCGGCGGCGCCGTGGTGCAGGAGACCCGTCTGTACGATCCCGACCGGGACGAAACCCGGCCCATGCGCAGCAAGGAAGAGGCCAACGACTACCGCTACTTCCCCGATCCGGACCTGCTGCCGGTGGTCATCGATGATGAGCTGCTGGAGGAGGCCCGGGCCGCGCTGCCGGAACTGCCCGATGCCATGCGGGCGCGCTTCGTCGAGCAGTACGGCATCAAGGAAGAAGATGCCGAGACCCTGACCTCAAGCCGAGATCTTGCGCGCTACTTCGAGGCGGTGGTCGAGCGCATCGGAGCCGATCAGGGCCGTTTGGCCGCCAACTGGGTCATCGTCGAACTCATGGGCGCCCTCAACCGCGACGGGCTGGAGCCTGCCGAGGCGCGGGTCGATGCCGAGGCCATGGCCGGACTGCTCGCCCGCCTGCTCGACGACACCATC
>RFHG01000507.1 GCA_003696465.1 Gammaproteobacteria bacterium
CATCTCGGCCACCTGCACATGCCGCGAGGCCGGCTCGTCGAAGGTCGAGGCCACCACTTCACCCTTGACCATGCGCGACATCTCGGTGACCTCCTCGGGCCGCTCGTCGATGAGCAGTACGATGAGATAGCACTCGGGATAGTTGTTGCTGATGCTCTGCGCGATATTGGTGAGCATCATGGTCTTGCCCGCCTTGGGCGGCGAGACGATGAGCCCGCGCTGGCCCTTGCCG
Source organism: Gammaproteobacteria bacterium (assembly GCA_003696465.1). Lineage (GTDB taxonomy): Bacteria > Pseudomonadota > Gammaproteobacteria > J044 > J044 > J044. The sequence continues at coordinate 233 of RFHG01000507.1, forward strand.
AAGGGCGCGACGATGTCGATCATGCGCGCGGTGATGTCCTCGGTACTGCCGTTGCCCCGCTCCATGCGCAGCCGCTCGGTGGCATGCAGTGGCGTGAGGTTCTCGAACAGGATCTTGGTCTTGGCGTTTTCCGGCTTGTCGAAGTTGATGGAATCGACCTTGAGCAGGGCAAAATAACGCTCGCTCTCCTTGGGCGGCCGAATCTTGCCGGAAATGGTGTCGCCGGTACGCAGGCCAAAGCGGCGAATCTGGCTGGGCGAGACATAGATATCATCCGGACCGGCGAGGTAGGAACCCTCGGCAGAACGCAGGAATCCGAATCCGTCCTGCAGGATTTCCAGCACCCCATCGCCGTAGATGTCCTCACCCTTCTTGGCATGGGCCTTGAGGATGGCAAAGATCAGCTCCTGCTTGCGGGCGCGGGCCAGGTTCTCGATGCCCATCTTGCCGGCAATCTCGATGAGTTCGCTTACGGGTTTCTTCTTCAGTTCGGTCAGGTTCATGGACGGGATTTTTTCGGGTTCTTCTGCGTTGAACGGAATACGGGACACGGGACGCGTGCCCGAGGAGATGTGTCTGATTCAGGATCGCGAGGGCCAGAACGGCCGCACGGTCTGGATAACGGTTTGGTGAAGCCTAGCATGCGGCACCGGCCCCGTCCAGCGGAACCGGTGCCGCAACGACATCAAATGTTCTGATCGAGGAAGGCGGCCAACTGGGACTTGGAGAGTGCCCCCACCTTCGTGGCCTCGACCTCGCCGTTCTTGAACAGCATCAGCGTGGGAATGCCGCGAATGCCGTACTTGGGCGGCGTGTTCGGGTTTTCGTCGATGTTCAGCTTGGCGATCTTGATTCGGCCATCGTACTCCTCGGCGATCTCGTCGAGAATCGGCGCGATCATCTTGCAGGGGCCGCACCACTCGGCCCAGTAGTCCACGAGCACGGGTACATCGGATTTCAGCACTTCGTCCTCGAACGAAGCGTCCGAGAGATAAACAATCTTGTCGCTCAAGTCGGTGACCTCCTGATGACGGCGCGGTGTTGGCGCCAGTGGGTGGCACATTTTCACCTCGCACGCCGCAGGGTTCAACCCCGATGCCGGACGGGTGATCCGTCGCCCGCCTCATCCGGCCGGTGCCCGGCCAGCACATCCTCCAGCTCGGCAATGGCCTGCCCCATGTACTCGCGAAAGACCAGCACCCGCGCACTGCGCCTCAGGTCCGGGTGAAACAGGATCCACAACCCCAGCTCCCATTCCGGTCGGAACCCGCCGAGCCGCTCCAGAGCAGCATCGGCATCGCCCATGAAGCAGGGCAGGATGGCGATGCCCAGCCCCTCGCGCAGGGCCGCCCGGGTCAGCAGGGTATCGTCGACCACGAAACCCGCCGTCTCGCCATCGCTGACCTCCCGTGTCCAGTTGCGGTGGAAACTGCAGCAGTCCACGCCCAGCCAGACCGGCGCCCTGCCCTGCGCGCGCATTGCCTGCAGATAGTCCGTGCCGCCATAGACGGCGGATGCCACGGTCGCGACACGCTTGCCGACCAGGGTCTCGGGTGGCTCATTGGTGAGCCGAATCGCGACATCAGCCTCCCGCCGGGCCAGGCTGACATCCTCGTTGGAGACCATGATCTGCAGGGTGATTTCGGGATAGGCCCGGCTGAAGGCGGCAAACAGGGGCATCAGAATCCCACAGGCCATGTTGTCCACCGCCGTGACCCTGAGCAATCCGCTGGGCCGCGCCTCGGCACCTCCGAACAGGCCGTCCGCCTCCAGCAACTCGCGCTCCATGTTCTCGGCAGAGACCATCAGCCCCCGTCCCGCGCCCGTCAGCTCATGACCGCCCGGCACCTTGTCGAACAGGCGCACGCCCAGCTCGGCCTCCAGGCGCCGCATGCGGCGCGAAACCGTGGAATGCTGCATCCCCAGCCGTCGCGCTCCGCCACTGATCGACCCTCCGCGTGCCACGGCCAGAAAGAGCCTGAGGTCGTCCCAGTTCATGCCCTGCCTCCCGATGGGCCACGCCCCCACTGCCCAACTGCAGGTAACGGCGGGCCCTCCCCCAAGTGTTGCACAAATGCAGGATCCTGCATTTGTGCACACCCCCTGTTCGCTTTTTGCCGAGGCCGTATGCCGGTGGCCCACCTACACTGGAAACATCCGGTACCGAATGCCGGTACCGTCACAGAGGAGAAAAATCATGCAACAGGCACACCAAACGGCGCCTGCATTCGATGCGGAGCGTTACAAGCAGACCACGCTGGCCCAGTGGAACCAGGCCGCCGAGGCGTGGGACCGGTGGGGCGAGCTGCTGGGTCGCTGGCTGGGCCCGGCGACGGAAAGGATGCTCGACCTCGCTGGCATTGGCGCCGGCTCCAGGGTGCTCGACGTGGCCGCCGGTGCGGGAGAACAGAGCATCACCGCGGCCCGTCGTGTGGGCCCGGAAGGCCATGTTCTCGCCACCGACATTTCCCCGGTCATCCTGGACTATGCAGCCCGATCCGCCCGGCTCAACGGGCTCGACAATGTGGATACCCGGGTCATCGACGGCGAGCACCTCGACGAACTCGAGGCCGCCCCCTTCGATGCCGTGATCTCCCGCGTCGGCCTGATCTATTTCCCCGATCAGCAAAGGGCCCTGCGCGGCATGCGCTCACGGCTGCGCAAGGGCGGGCGCATCGCTGCGATGGTCTATTCCGAGGCAGAGAACAATGGCTTCTTCTCCATCCCGGTTTCCATCATCCGCCGCCGCGCCCATCTGCCCCCGCCCCAGCCGGGACAACCGGGCCCCTTCAGCCTCGGCAAGCCCGAAATCCTGGCAGAGGCCCTGGAGCAGGCGGGCTTCCGTGAGGTGCGGGTCGAACGCATTGCGGCCCCCGTACGGCTCGGCAGTGCCGCCGAATGCCTGCAGTTCGAGCAGGAATCCTTTGGCGCACTGCACCAGATGCTCGGCGGGCTCGAGGATGCGGAGCAGGACGCCGCCTGGGAGGAAATCGAGCAGGCCCTGGAACAGTTCGAGCACGACGGGCAGTTCGAGGGCCCCTGCGAGATGCTCGTGGCCAGTGGCGTGCACTGAGGAGCGCATCATGATACGCATTGCCATTGCGCAGCATGCACCGCGCGTCCTGCAACGGGAAGAGACGCTCGCCCTGGCCGGTGAACTGATTGCGGAAGCGGCCGCTCAGGGCGCCAGGCTCGTCATCTTTCCCGAGGCCTTCGTACCCGGCTACCCGGCCTGGGTCTGGCGACTCAGGCCGGGCAGCGACTGGGACCTGTGTGCACAACTGCATGGGCGGCTATCGGAGCAGGCCGTGGACATTCCGGCTGGCGACCTGGCACCTGTTCTCGCAGCAGCCGAGCGGCACGCCGTCAGCGTGGTACTGGGCTTCAACGAACGCGACGGCGAGGCGGGACGCAGCACGCTGTACAACAGCGTGGTACTGATCGGTCCCGATGGCCAGCTGCAGAACCATCACCGCAAGCTGATGCCCACCAATCCCGAACGTACCGTATGGGGGCCCGGCGATGCCGCCGGCCTGAGGGTGCTCGAAACCCCGGCCGGACGGCTGGGTACGCTGCTGTGCTGGGAAAACTACATGCCTCTGGCGCGTTACGCGCTCTACGCCCAGGGCATGGATCTGCTCGTGGCACCCACCTACGACAGCGGCTCCGACTGGCTCGGCACGCTGGGCCACATCGCCCGCGAGGGCGGTTGCTGGGTGGTGAGTGCCGGCGTTGCCCTGCGCCGCGACGATCTGCCCGAGGACATGCCCGGACGCAATCACCTCTATCCCGAGGGGGAAGACTGGATCAATCCGGGCGACTCGGCCGTGATCGCACCCGGTGGCGCATGCATTGCCGGACCCATGACGCGGGAACAGGGCCTGTTGCTGGCCGACATCGAGCCCGAAAGGGCACGCGAGGCACGGCGCTGCTTCGATGTGGCGGGTCATTATGCCCGGCCGGAACTGCTGAGCCTGAGTGTGGACCGGCAACGGCACAAACCGGTCGAATTCCACTGAGTACGGCACGGACGCAGGAGGGTTTTGCTAACATGGCGCCCCGAGACGAAAGAAACGATCCTACGAGCGACCATGAGCGACACACACCTGAGCGACACCCGCTGCAGTGAATTCGACCTGCCCGAGTCCATCCGTCAGGGCCTCGACGATTTGGGCTTTACCCATTGCACGCCCATCCAGGCCGCCGTGCTGCCGCTGGCCCTGGCCGGCCATGACGTGGCGGGTCAGGCCCAGACCGGCACCGGCAAGACCGCCGCCTTCCTGATTGGCACCTTTTCGCGCCTGCTCGGTCGCACGGAACCGGAGCAGCGCCGTGACAATCAGCCCCGTGCGCTCATCATTGCGCCCACCCGTGAACTGGCCTTGCAGATCCATCGTGATGCCGAGGCCCTGGGCCGGCATACCGGGCTCAGGCTGGGTCTCGTCTACGGCGGGGTGGACTACGACAAGCAGCGCCGCCAGCTCGGCGAGCGCATCGACGTGCTGGTTGGCACGCCGGGCCGGCTCATCGACTACAACAGACAGGGCGCGCTCGACCTGCGCGGCATCGAGGTGGCCGTGCTCGACGAGGCCGACCGCATGTTCGACCTCGGCTTCATCAAGGACATCCGTTTCCTGTTCCGGCGCATGCCCAGGCCCGAGCGGCGCCAGAGCATGCTGTTCTCGGCCACGCTCTCCTATCGCGTGATGGAGCTGGCCTATGAACACATGAACAACCCGGA
>RFHG01000508.1 GCA_003696465.1 Gammaproteobacteria bacterium
GGGCGAACCGGCCATTCGGGATATCCTGCGCGAAGCCAATCTGACCATCGAGGTCGCTATCCGGCCGCTGCTGCGCAAGGACAGCCTGGAGATGACCGACGCGGATCGGCAGCTGATTCGTCAGGCGGTGGAAGCTTCCCTGGCCCGCCACATTGTCATCACCCACGGTACGGACACCATGGTCGAGACCGGCCGCGCGCTGGCCGGCATTCCCGACAAGACCATCGTGCTGACCGGAGCGATGCAGCCGGCCCGTTTTCGTCACACCGACGCCCTGTTCAATGTCGCCAGTGCCCTGACCGCGGTGCAGACCCTGCCGCCCGGCGTCTATATCGCCATGAACGGGCGGATCTTCGATCCGCAAACAACGCGCAAGAATGTGGCGGAGAACCGGTTTGAGGAACTGGGCCCCTGAGTCCCGGTCCCCTGCCGTATAAAAGGACTGGGCGGCCTGTCCGGGCCGCCCTTCATCCTTTACCGGGTGCCATCTCAGGCCGCCCATCTGGCGCCGCAGATACGGTATTCGATGAAGTCTTCGTAGAATCCCTCGTCGTGCAGGTCGAGACTCCTGTGTTCCTGCTCGAGATACAGACTGGGTATTGAAAGGGTCTGAATACCTGCAACCGAAAAGGGCTGCTGCTCACAAGGTTCTCACCCAATTCCGACACAAATTGAACATCGGTGGTTCAATGTCCCGATTCCGAGGAGATTGAACATGAAAAAACATCTCGAACTGAACTTTCCCGGCCCCTTTTTCGAGCAGACCTGCAAGGTGCTGCTCTCCTTTCTGCTGCTGGCACTGCTCGGAACCATCGCTGCCGGTATCGCACGCACATTCATCGACCTGTTACTCTGTTTTCGGGAGTTACTGGCGCCGCAGGGCCTCGAGCACGGCTTTCGCGCGGTCCTTGTCGACGTGCTGACGGTGCTGGCGTTGATCGAAGTCTTCCGCACCGCCATGAGCTATCTGGTCGAAGGGCGGGTCAAGGTAACCTACATCATCGACACGGTGTTGGTCGCGTTACTGACCGAGGTGCTTGCCTTCTGGTATCGGGAGTTGGACACCGGGCGCATGTGGATGGTGATTGCGCTGGTAGTGAGTCTGATGCTGGTGCGCATTCTGGCGATTCTCTACTCGCCCAAGCGGCGGGAGTTGGCGGAAGGGTTGTAGGGGAGGGGGCCGTCAGCCGGTAACCGAACGCAGCAGCTTATGGCCTGCCTGTTCGGCGCGCCGCAGCAACTCTGTCCGGCGGCGGATGCTGCCGGCCTCGAAACAGCGCAGGGCGGCGACCGAATCGACCAGCTGCAGACCGATATCGCGGGCGAAGTCGCTGAGCAGGGCGAGGGTGTTGCCCATCATCGCTTTCTCCTGCTGTTCGCAGACCGCGGCGGTGACGCAGGGCTTGCCCGCATCCTGGTACTTGCCGATCCACTCATGTCGGTTGTGGGGGAACTGGATCAGGCTGTAGGAGCGGTCGATGGGTTGTGTCCGTATAGTGCTGTAAATTCATAAGGCCATCGTGGCCTCCATCCCGTAAGATTGGTGTTGCGAGACATCAACCTGAAACGAGAGAGGAAAA
>RFHG01000509.1 GCA_003696465.1 Gammaproteobacteria bacterium
ATGCTGACCTGCCCCTCGGCCATCGCCTCGAGCAGCGCCGACTGCGCCTTGGGCGTGGCGCGGTTGATCTCGTCGGCCAGCACGATGTGATGGAAGATCGGCCCGGGATGGAACACGAAGCGCTTCTCGGCTGGGTCGAAGACCTCGACGCCGACGATGTCGGCCGGCAGCAGATCGGCGGTGAACTGGATGCGGCCGAAGTCGGTATCGAGGCTGGCCGCCAGCGCATGCGCCAGCGTCGTCTTGCCGACCCCCGGCACATCCTCGATCAGAAGATGGCCGCCCGAAAGCAGGGTCATCAGCACCCGGTCGATCGCCTCGCGCTTGCCCGCGACGACGCCCGAAAGCTGCTCGCCGAGCCGCTGCACGGCCTCCCTCGGGCTCATGTTTCCTGCTCCCATTCGATGGCCTCCATTTCCTCGTCCGAATAGCCGAAATAATGCCCGATCTCATGGATCAGCACATGCCGGAGCACGCGCCGCACATCCAGCCCCTGCTCCTCGGCATAGCTGAGGATCGGCCGCCGATAGAGATGGATGACATCGGGCAGCTCCCCGCTGGCCATCAGGCCGTCGCGCTCGGTCAGCGGCCAGCCCTGGTACAGCCCGAGCAGGTCGTAAGGCGTCTCGGCCTTCAGATCATGCAATGTGCCGACGGTCGGGAAATCGTCGGTGACGATGGCCACATTCTCCATCGCCAGCCGGAACATCGCCGGCAGCCGGTTCAGCTCCTCCTCCGCCATGCGGCGGAAGGTTTCGGCATCCGGTATCGCGCTGGAAGACTCCGCTGACATGCCTCCAGCATAGCAGGGCGAGCCTGCGACGCACCCCCGGGGGCTATCCATCCGCGCCCTCACGCAGCAGATCCTCGATGGCGCTGCGGAAATCCGGATAGCGAAGCCTCGGCAGCAGCTCCGCATGCAGCCGCCGGTTGCTCACGCGCTTGCTGTCGCGGAAGAAGTCCAGCATCGCCGGCGAAAGCAGCGCCTGCGCCTGCACCGGCGTCAGGATCTGCGGTGGCGGCGCTCCGATGCGCTCGGCCAGCTCGGTGACATATTCATCGTGCGGCAGGGGCAGGTCGTCGGCCAGATTCATAA
>RFHG01000510.1 GCA_003696465.1 Gammaproteobacteria bacterium
GGCGCAGGGCGAGGAGGTACCCGCGGCCGCCCGCGAGGCACAGGAATACACCTGGCAGGCGCTGTACCACGGCTATGCCCTCGGCATGGGACAGAAACTGCCCAACCGCCTGTTCTGGGCCACCGCGGACGAGGATGCGGATGAAGGCGATGCCCCGTCCTGAACTGCGCGGACTGTATGCCATCACCGACGAGGCGCTGATTCCGCCCGGCGAACTGCCCGAGCGCGTGGAGGCCGTACTCAGGGGCGGCGCGCGGCTGGTGCAATACCGGGCCAAGCACAACACGCAGGAAACGCGCCTGGCCGAGGCCCGTGCACTGGCCGCGCTGTGCCGTCAATACGACGCCCTGCTCATCATCAATGACGACCCGGAGCTTGCCCGCAGGGCCGGGGCCCACGGGGTGCATCTGGGCCGGGAGGACACACCGCTGGAAGCGGCACGGACCCTGCTCGGCCCCGGGGCCCTCATTGGCGTCACCTGCCACGCGGATCTTGAGCGGGCACGCCGCATGCGTGACCAGGGCGCCGACTACCTGGCCTTCGGCCGCCTGTTTCCCTCGCATACCAAACCCGAGGCACCGCCCTGCCCGCTGTCGCGCCTGTCCGAGGCCCGCACCCTGGGACTGCCGGTCTGCGCCATCGGCGGCATCGATGCCGGCAATGCCTGGCAGGTGGTCGAGGCCGGGGCCGACCTGCTGGCCGTCATCCACGGCCTGTTCGGCCAGCCTGACCCGGAGGCCGCGGCCCGCGCCCTGTCCGCCCACTTCCACGTCTGAGCGGCAGCATCCCTGCGGTGCCTTCGTGTACAATCCGGCCTCATTACTCCTGCCCACGAGACAGTGCAACATGACCACATCACACGAACTCTTTGAACAGGCCCGGGAACACATCCCGGGCGGGGTCAACTCGCCCGTGCGCGCCTTCAAGGGCGTGGGTGGCGACCCGGTGTTCGTCGATCATGCGCAAGGCGCCTACCTGTACGATGTCGAGGGCCGACGCTACATCGACTATGTCGGTTCCTGGGGGCCGATGATCGCAGGCCATGCCCACCCGAAGGTCATCCAGGCCGTGATCGATGCCGCCCCGCGCGGGCTGAGCTATGGTGCCCCCACCGAGATCGAGACCCGCATGGCCGAC
>RFHG01000511.1 GCA_003696465.1 Gammaproteobacteria bacterium
ACTCTGCCCTGGACTCTGCCCTGGACTCTGCCCTGGACTCTGCCCTGGACTCTGCCCTGGACTCTGCCCTGGACTCTGCCCTGGACTCTGCCTTGGACTTGGCCTTGGACTTGGCCTCGGGCTCGGCCCTGTGTTCTTCCCTGGATTGAGAAGCGGATGCTTCCCCCGACGCAGGGGCCGCGGGTGTCTGAAGGGGCTGCGGTGCACTGGCCACGCCTGGCAGCGGAGCCGTGGCAACCGAACTGCTGCGCGCTCGCGCCTCTTCCTTCCGTGCCCTTCTGGCCTGCTGCCGGGCCTTCAGCTTCTGCCATCCGGTATAGAGCAGGCTCATGGCCATGGCAAACATCATCGCCAGCAGCCCCTTGACGAACGCCATCCGTTCACTCAGCGAGGTACTGCCGCCCCCGCTTTGGCCAGCACCGCCACCGGAACCTCCCCCGGGCGGATCGATCGGGCAGGATCCCATGGGCTCCCCTTCCGGATCAGGCGGGCAGAAGCCCTTGCGGCCACTGATGCAGCCCAGCGGAATGACCAGCAGCGTCAGCAGGGTGGAAACGGTGCCACCAAACATGAGCGAGATGGCCATGCCCTGGAAAATCGGGTCGAAGAGGATCACGCTGGATCCCAGCAACAGGGCGAAGGCGGTGATGAGAATCGGGCGCGTCCTGGCCTTGCAGGCCTGGATCACGGCCTCCCGGACCGGGGCCCCGGCCTGCACCTCGTGCTTGGCAAAGTCCACCAGCAGGATGGAGTTACGCACGATGATACCGGCCAGCGCGATGAAACCGATCATCGAGGTGGCGGTAAACTCGGCGTTGAGCAGCATGTGTCCGGGAATGATTCCGATCAGGGTCAGCGGGATGGGGGCCATGACGATGGCCGGCAGGGTAAAATTGCCGAACTCCCATACCACCAGCATGTAGATCAGGATCAGGGCGACGCCGAAGGCCATGCCCATGTCGCGGAAGGTCTCGTAGGTGACGGTCCATTCACCGCCCCACTCGAAGCCGGATTCGTAATCGGTAGGCGGCGGCCCGATCCAGTAGCTCTTCGGCGTGACACCGTCCGGGGCCACATAGCCTTCGAGCAGATCCTGCACCTCGAGCATGCCGTAGATGGGCGCTGCGTACTTGCCCACCGTCTCGGCGGTGACATACTCCACGGCCCTCAGATCCTTGTGGTAGATCGGCTTGTCCTGGATCTGACGAACGAAACGACCCACCTCGGCCAGCGGCACGCTCTTCCCGGTCTGTGCATTGGTGACCGGGAGCTGACCCAGACGCGACAGTTCACTGCGTTCCTCGAGCGGGATATAGAGGACGATGAAGGTCGGCTCGAGCAGGGCGTGATACTTGATGTCGCCAACCTTGAATTCGCCCATGGTCATGGCCAGGGCGTTGTTGATATCCTCGACCGTCACCCCGAGCCGCTGGGCCTTTTCGCGATCGACCTCGAAATGCCAGACCTCGTAGTCGGCCTCGAGATAGTTGTCGACATCATCGAGGCTGGGCGCCTGCTCGAAGAAACGCGTCATGTCCTCGGCAAACTTCCTGCGGGTATAGGCATCCGGACCATGGATCTCGGCCACCACCGACTGCAGAACGGGTGGTCCCGGTGGCATCTCCACCACCTGCACCACCGCACCGGCCTTTTTCGCCAGCGGCTTCAGGCGTTCGCGTACCTCGACGGCGATTTCATGGCTGGTGCGATCGCGTTCGTGCTTGTCGAGCAGTTGCACCTGGATATCGGCCTGCCAGGGTTGCTTGCGCAGGTAGTAATGGCGCACCAGGCCATTGAAATTGAACGGTGATGCGGTACCGGCGTAGGTCTGCAGATAGGTGATTTCCGGAATGTCACGAATGGCCTGTACCGCCTGATCGGCAAAGTTGGCCGTGACCGGCAGGGCGGTGCCCTCGGGGAAGTTGATGACCACATTGAACTCGGGCTTGTTGTCCAGCGGCAGCATCTTCACCCGCACCGACTTGGTGTAGAACATGAAGCAGCACAGGAAAAACAGCACCACCAGCCCGATGAGGAAGGTCATGCCTTTCTTGCGGTCGTCGACCAGGGGATTGATGAGACGACGGAAGAAGTTTTCCAGCCGGGCAGCCTCACGGTGCTCCTTGTCCGCGGCCTCGCGCAGCTTGCCCAGGCTGGGCGCAAAGCGCATCGCCAGCCAGGGGGTGAAAATGAAGGCGGCAAACAGGGAAAACAGCATGGCCACGGAACCCAGCGCCGGAATCGGTTCCATGTAGGGTCCCATCATGCCACGCACGAAACCCATGGGCATGAGCGCTGCAATGACCGTAAAGGTGGCCAGGATGGTCGGGTTGCCGACCTCGCGCACGGCATCCACGGAGGTGGGCGTATCGATATCCTCCTTGAGCAGCCAGCGCCGATAGATGTTTTCCACCACCACGATGGCATCGTCCACCAGGATGCCGATGGAAAAGATCAGGGCAAACAGGGACACGCGATCGATGGTGTAGCCCAGAATGAGGGCAGAGAACACGGTGAACAGGATGACGATGGGAATGACGATCAGCACCACAGCCGCGGCGCGCCAGCCGAGTGCATACCAGACCAGCAGGGTCACCGCGCCGGTGGCCACGAACAGCTTGAAGATCAGTTCGTTGACCTTGTCGTTGGCGGTCTTGCCGTAGTTGCGCGTGACGGCGACATGCACGTTGTCGGGAATCACCCGGCCCTTGAGATAATCGACCTTGGCGAGAACGTCATTGGCCACGGTGACTCCGTTGGAACCCTTTTTCTTGGCAATGGCCAGGGTGACCGCGGGTGCCCCGTCGACGCGATCCATCCGCGGCAGGGCCTCGTCGTCATCAGCATCCTCCTCTGCAGCCGCGGAAGACTTTTCCACAGCAGCCCCGGTGTAGTAGCGCACCATGCGATGGGTTTCACCCGGCCCCAGCGTGACCTCGGCCACATCACGGATGTAGATGGGCTTGTTGTTGCGCGTACCGATGACCAGCCGTTCCACATCCTCGACCGTCTTCAGGAAGCTCCCGGTATAGACCGGGTAGACCTTGTCGTCTCCTTCGACCTGGCCCACACCCATCTTGCCGTTGGCCGCCTTGATGGCCTGCACCACCTGCCCCACCCCCAGGTGGTAGCCGGCCAGCTTCTCGGGCGAGATACGCACGTTGAGCTGTTCCTCGCGACCGCTGACGATGAAGCTCTGGCTGGTGTCCGCAATCTCGTTGAGCTCCTGCTGCACCTCAAGTGCAATCAGCTTGAGGGTGGCGTCATCCACCTCGTTGGACCAGAAGGTGAGCGTGACGATGGGCACATCGTCCACCCCCTTGGGCTTGACCAGGGGCATGGAGGCACCCGGGGGAATCTTGTCCTTGTTCGACTCGAGCTTGTTGTAGAGCTTGACCAGCGAGTCCTCCATGTTCTCGCCGACCTTGAACTGCACGGTGACCATGGCCTGCTCGCGCATGGCAACCGAGTACACGTGCTTGACGCCGGTAATCTCGGCCATCAGCCGCTCCAGCGGCCGGGCGATCAGGTTCGACACCTCCTCGGCAGACCCGCCGGGATAGCGTACAAAGATATCGACCATCGGTACCGAGATCTGCGGGTCTTCCTGACGCGGGGTCAGCAGCAGGCCAATCAGGCCCAGGCCGACGCTCACCATCAGCAACAGCGGGGTGAGGGGCGAGTGGATAAAGGTCCGGGCCAGATTGCCGGCGATGCCGAGATGCGCCTCGTCCGGCGTGGCGTCGTTGTGCTCCGGATTCCCGTTTTGCTCACTCATGTCTTGTCTTCACTCTCAGGCGTTTCTTGTATGGGTCGTTGTCTCTGGATCGGGCTCAGTGCCGGAACGGCGACCAGCCGGAACTGGCACCCACGGGGGGATGATCCACGATCTTCTCGCCGGGCTTGAGGCCGGAGAGCACCACGACCTTGTCCTTGCCATAAGGTGAACCGGGACGAATGACGCGCATCTCGGTCTTTCCGTCCTCGCGTACGACCAGCACGCGCGGCAGACTGCCGCCACCAATGATGGCCGACCTGGGGATGATGACCTTGGGCCTGCTGTTGTCGGCAGGGCCGTTGTCCGGGATCAGTACCTCGGCATACATGCCGGGGCCGCCCTTGACCCCGACCGGCAGGTCGAACTTGACCGTCACGGTGTGGTGCTTGTCGTCGGCCACGGGATAGATCTGGGCGACCCGGGCCTCGACCTTCTCGCGCCCCACATCCAGATAGGCCGGCACCACCATCCCCACCTTGAGATTGCTGACCAGGCGGGCGGGAATGTCACTCTTGATGCGCAGGTACTTCACATGGGCGAAATCGACCAGCGGCTTGCCCGGCTGCACGGTATCCCCCACTTCCACATACTTCTTCATGATCACGCCGTCGAAGGGCGCGATGGAGCGCGCATCGCGAATCATCGCATCCAGCTCGGCGATGGCAGAACGGGCCTGTTCCACCGCAGACAGGGCCTGACGCACACCCGTCTGACGCGCCACCAGATCCGAATGCCGCTCGATGTCGGGATTGCCGTAGCCCATCATGTCACCCATGTTCTTGGTGAACACGTTGTCGAACAGGGTCGGCAGGCCCATCCCGGGCATCCGGCTCGGGCTCTCGCTCTGGGGCGACCAGAGCTCGCGGTTGTACTGCACCTGGGCATTGCGCAACGCCGCCTCGGCCTGGGCCAGCTGGGCCACCGCCGCACGCCGCTTGGCCCGCAACTCGCTGTCATCGATGGCCACCAGCACATCACCGGCCTTGAAGCTGTCGCCGACATCACCGGCCACGTACTTGATGGTGCCCGGAATCTGGGCCGACAGCGTGACCTCCTTGTAGGGAACCACGGTCCCGCTGATGACCACCTGGCCATGGGAGCTGGTGGTCTCCACCGGGATCACCTCGCTGGCCAGCACTGGCGCCGCGGCCAGGACACCGAAAAAGAAACCCAGACTGATCAACTGTTTATGCATGCTTGACGGCCTTCATTGGTGCATGAAACTTGTGAGATACATCATGACCCGCGCCGGCAACTGCGCGACACGAGTTCCAGACACTTGACGAACGGACCGGCCATGGCCGGATCCTTGATCATGGTGATGTAGTCACCACGAAAGAACTGCAGCTCGGAAGAGGCATAGGCCATGCCGATGGACAGCAGACCCGGCGGATGCTCGAGCCAGGCAGCCCAGCGGTCCGGCGTGGCCCGCACATCCCAGTCAGGCTGACGCCCCCCTGCTCCGATCCTGCCCAGATTCCCCCGCTCGATCTCGAAGTGGCAACGGGGCAGAGGCTCATCGGTCAGCCCAAAGGCTACCACGGCGCAAAAGCCCTTGTCCGCAAGCGACGAGACCAGACCTTCATCCCCGTTCCACAGGCGGACAAAGCGCTCTGCCCACTGTTCGGAGAATAGGTCATCAGGAAGCGGACATTCAATCTTCATTGCCGGCTCATGCACGGGATTACTCCACAAATCATCGCAGGAGAACTTCAAAGCAAATTTCATGCCCAAAACACATCCCTTTGATTTTTATATGTTTTGTCATGCGCGCCGCTATGGATGTTGCGCATCCGAATCTCCGCGAGAACGGGCATGGCCGGCATAAGTGACTGATTGGACAAAGGTACAGCATGCCCCACCCCGCTGACAAGCATGTTGCAGGCTGTTGCAGTTGTTGCAACAATCGCAACACATTGCGGAGAACGCCATGCCCTCTATCGAAGACCTGTGGCCGGTCCTGGAAACAGTCATCTCCTTCATCGACGAAGGGGTGATCATCACCGACCCTTCCGGCCACATCATCTACCACAACCCGGCGGCGCAGGAGTTGCTGGGCATCGATCTGGAACATCCGCTCGGGCACATGCGCGAGCTAGCCGGCATCAATCTGCAGAAGCGGATCCTGCAGGCGGCCATCGCTGCCGGCGAGGTAGATGCCGCCGGGCGCCCCAGCGGCCAGTTCGTGCGCTTCCAGGAACCGGTCGAGGTGCGCGGCGAGAACCGGTATCTCGGCTTCCATACCGGCCTGGTCTCGCTGGGAGACGGGCAGGAGCGCGTGCGCCTGGTCCTGATCGAGAACCTGACCGAGCGCAAGCAGCTCGAGTCGGTACTCAACCGCGACCGGCACGGTCCCATCATCACCAATGACCCGGCCATGCTCGAAATCCTGCAGCGCATCGACCAGGTGGCCCCGACCGATGCCTTCGTGCTGCTGCAGGGGGAGTCCGGCACCGGCAAGACCCAGCTCGCCCGGCACATCCACCGGCTCAGCCGCCGCAGCCACCAGCCCTTCGTCGAGGTCAACTGCGCGGCCATCCCCGACTCCCTGATCGAATCGGAGCTGTTCGGCCACCGCAAGGGCGCCTTCACCGGTGCCACCCAGGACCGCCCGGGACGATTCCAGACCGCGCATCGCGGCACCCTCTTCCTGGACGAGGTCAGCGAAATCCCGCTCAACCTGCAGGCCAAGCTGCTGCGGGCCATCCAGGACCAGGCCTTCGAGCCGGTGGGGGCCGATGAGCCGGTCAAGGTCGATGTGCGCATCATTGCCGCCTCCAACCGCAATCTGCGCGACCTGGTGGAAGAAGGACGCTTCCGCGCCGACCTGTATTACCGGCTGGCCGTCATCCCGCTGATGGTTCCGCCGCTGCGCGAGCGGCCCGGCGACATCCCCCTGCTGCTGAAGCACTTCTGCCGCCTGATGCAGGAACGCGGCTATCCCAGGGTGGAGGCCAGCGATGCCGCCCGCCGCATGCTCATGGACTATCCCTGGCCCGGCAATGTGCGGGAACTGGAAAACGCCATAGAACATGGCATCATCTGTGCCGTCGATGGCCGCATCGAGGAGCAGAGCCTGCCGCAGGACATCCGGCTCTACGGCAAGGCGGCGCCCCCGCCCCCGGCCGAGGACCCGGAGCTTGCCGAGGAGCGGCGACGCATCCTCGCCGCGCTGGAACAGGCCAACGGCAGCCGTACCGTGGCGGCCAGCATCCTGGGCATCGACCGCAGCACGCTCTGGCGTCGCATGATGAAACTGGGCATCAAGTAGCCTGACCCGTCATCCCGAACAAGATGATCTCGACAAACAGGGAGTACACATGAAGATTCTGGTTACCGGCGGGGCCGGCTATATTGGCTCGCACACCTGCCTGGCCCTGCTCGAGGCCGGGCACGAGGTCGTGGTGTATGACAACCTGTCCAACAGCAGCGCCGAGGCGGTCCGCCGCGTCGAGCGCCTGACCGGGCGGCCGCTGCCGCTGGTCGTGGGTGACATCCGCGATCGCAGCCTGATGGAAGCCACCCTGCGCGAGCAGGGAAGCGATGCAGTGATCCACTTTGCCGGACTCAAGGCAGTGGGGGAATCGGTCGAGCAGCCGCTGCGGTACTACGACAACAATGTCGGCGGCACCATCAGCCTGCTGCAGGCCATGGAGTCCTGCGCCGTTCATCAGCTCGTGTTCAGCTCCTCGGCCACGGTCTATGGCGAACCGCAACGCCTGCCCCTGGACGAGCAGCATCCGCTCTCGGCCACCAATCCCTACGGCCGTTCCAAGCTCATCATCGAGGACATGCTGCGCGACCTGTGTCGGGCCGACACGCACTGGAAGATTGCCCTGCTGCGCTACTTCAACCCGGTCGGCGCCCACGAAAGCGGCGAAATCGGCGAGGATCCGCAAGGCATACCCAACAACCTGATGCCCTACGTCGCCCAGGTGGCCGTGGGGCTGCGCGAGGCGCTGCAGGTCTGGGGTGACGACTACGACACACCGGACGGCACCGGAGTGCGGGACTACATCCATGTCATGGATCTGGCCGAGGGGCACCTGCGCGCGCTGGAATACCTGCAGACCGACGGCGCGGCCGGCTGCACGGCGGTCAATCTCGGTACCGGCCAGGGCTACAGCGTGCTGGACATGGTGCGGGCCTTCGAGCGGGCCAGTGGCCGGGAGGTGCCCTACCGCATTGCAGAGCGCCGCCCCGGAGACGTGGCGGCCTGCTGGGCCGACCCCTCACTGGCGCGCAAGCTGCTGGGCTGGGAGGCACGGCGCGGCATCGACGAGATGTGCCGCGACCACTGGAACTGGCAGGCCAGGAACCCGCGGGGATACCGGGCGGACTGAGGGAGAGGCCGTCAGTCCTCGTCGCGAACGCGGTACTCGGCCGACATGGCGTGGGCAATCAGCCCCTCGCCCCGCGCCAGTCGGCTGGCCACCTTGCCCAGCACGTGCGCACCTTCGGCAGAGCAGCCAATGAGGCTGGAACGTTTCTGGAAATCGTACACACCAAGCGGCGAGGAGAAACGCGCCGTGCGCGAAGTGGGCAGCACATGGTTGGGCCCCGCGCAGTAATCACCCAGCGCCTCGGCGGTATAGCGCCCCATGAAGATGGCGCCGGCATGGCGAATGCGCCGCGCCATGGCCTCGGCATTTTCCACCGAGAGTTCCAGATGCTCGGGGGCGATGTGGTTGGCCACCTCCACCGCCTCGTCCTCGTCCCGCACCTGGATGAGGATGCCCCGGTTCTTCAGTGATGTGCGAATGATCTCGGCACGTGGCTGCTCGGGCAACAGCCGGTCGATACTGGCCGCAACCCGGCCGATAAAGGCTGCATCCCAGGAGACGAGGATCGGCTGGGCATCCTCGTCGTGTTCGGCCTGGGAGAAGAGATCAACGGCAATCCAGTCCGGATCGGTCTGCCCGTCGCAGACCACCAGGATCTCGGACGGGCCGGCAATCATGTCGATGCCCACGGTACCGAACACCATGCGCTTGGCAGTGGCCACAAAGATATTGCCGGGACCGACAATCTTGTCTACCTGGGGCACGGACTCGGTGCCATGGGCCAGTGCCGCCACGGCCTGCGCGCCACCAATGGTGAATACCCGGTCCACCCCGGCCACGGCCGCCGCCGCCAGCACCAGCTCGTTGACCTCGCCTTCTGGCGTGGGCACCACCATGATGAGTTCCGGCACCCCGGCCACCTTGGCCGGAATGGCATTCATCAGCACCGAAGAGGGATAGGCTGCCTTTCCGCCCGGGACATAGAGCCCGACACGATCCAGCGGTGTGACCTGCTGGCCCAGCACCGTACCGTCCTCCTCGGTATAGGACCAGGATTCCAGCCGCTGGTGTTCGGCATAACGCCGGATCCGCTCGGCAGCCACCTCCAGCGCCTCGCGCAATTCCGGATCGATCTCTTCGAGCGCCTGCTGCAGGCGCTGGCGAGGCAGTTCGAGCTCTTCCATCGAGCCGGCCTCGAGCCGATCGAATCGGGCGGTGTATTCGAGCACGGCCGCGTCACCGCGGCTGCGCACGGCCTCGAGGATCTCCATCACCGTATTCAGTACGGTACTGTCGGAGACACTCTCCCAGGCCAGCAGGGCGTCGAGCCGCTGGAGAAAGTCGGGCTGGCTGCTGTCGAGCCGGGTCACCTCGGCCATCACGCCTTCTCCCTGCGCTGGCGCACGGCCTCCGCCAGCTCGTAGAGCAGCGGTTCGGTCTGATCCCAGCCTATGCAGGCATCGGTGATGCTCTGGCCATAGACCAGGCCCTCGCGTCCGCTGACACAGTCCTGCCGCCCGGCCACCAGATGGCTCTCCAGCATCACCCCGAAAATGCGCTGGTCACCCACCGCGATCTGGTCGGCGACATCCTCGGCCACCACCACCTGCCGTTCGGGCTGCTTCTGACTGTTGGCATGGCTGCAGTCGATCATCAGCCGCGGCTCGAGGCCCGCCTTCTGCAGCTGTTCGGCGGCATGGTTGACGCTCTCGGCATCGTAGTTGGGCTTGCGCCCGCCGCGGAGGATGATGTGGCAGTCCTCGTTGCCGCTGGTGGAGAAGATCGCCGAGCGTCCCTCCTTGGTCAGCGACAGGAAATGGTGCGGGCGCGAGGCCGAGCGAATGGCGTCGATGGCAATCTGCAGCCCCCCGTCGGTGCCATTCTTGAAGCCCACCGGGCAGGACAGGCCGGAGGCCAGCTCGCGGTGGACCTGGCTCTCGGTGGTGCGGGCGCCGATGGCCCCCCAGCTCACCAGATCGGCAATGTACTGGGGGCTGATGAGGTCGAGAAACTCGGTGCCGGCCGGCACCCCCAGCTCGCCGAGATCGACCAGCAGCTTGCGGGCGATCTTCAGCCCCTCGTTGATCTGGAAGGTCCCGTCCAGGTTGGGGTCGTTGATCAGCCCCTTCCAGCCGACCGTGGTGCGCGGCTTCTCGAAATAGACCCGCATGACGATGACCAGCTCCTCGGCCAGCTCCTCGCGCATGCGCTTGAGGCGCCCGGCATACTCCATCGCCGCATCGACATCGTGAATCGAGCAGGGGCCGGCGATCACCAGCAGGCGGTCGTCCTCGCCATGCAGGATGTCGTGGATCGCGCGGCGGGTGTGATAGACCGTCTCGGAACCGGCCTCGGTGATCGGATACAGCCGATGCACCTCATTGGGCGGGATCACTTCGCGGATTTCACGGATACGCAGGTCGTCGGTCGGGAATGTGGTCATGTTTACGGGTTTCGCTTGTCCACGGCCACGCGCAGCTCGTCGATGAGCTTGCGTACGCGGGCCTGCTTCATCTTCATGGAGGCCTT
Source organism: Gammaproteobacteria bacterium (assembly GCA_003696465.1). Lineage (GTDB taxonomy): Bacteria > Pseudomonadota > Gammaproteobacteria > J044 > J044 > J044. Next base: position 10,591 of record RFHG01000511.1, read on the forward strand.
GTTCACGATCAGGCGCGAACTGATATCGGCGATGTGTTCCAGCGGCTCCAGGCCATTGGCGCGCAGGGTATTGCCGGTATCGACCAGGTCGACGATGACATCGGCCAGATCGACGATGGGCGCCAGCTCCATGGAACCGTAGAGCTTGATGATTTCCACCTGCTCGCCCTTGCGCGCATAGTACTGCCGGGTCAGGTTGACGAACTTGGTGGCCACCCGCAGCCGCGGGCGCTGCGGACGGGCACCAGGAAATCCCGCCACCATCAGCTTGCAGCGGGCAATCTTCAGGTCCAGTGGCTCGTACACGCCCTCCCCGCCGTGCTCCATGAGCACGTCCTTGCCGGCCACGCCGACATCGGCCGCACCATACTGCACATAGGTGGGCACGTCGGCGGCGCGGATCACCACCAGTTTCACGTCCTCGCGGTTGGTGTCGAGGATCAGCTTGCGGCTCTTTTCCGGGTCGTCTGCAGGCACGATGCCCACTTCCTCGAGGAAGGGCAGCGTCTCCTTGTAGATGCGCCCCTTGGACAGCGCTATGGTCAGTGTGTCGGTCATCAGGAAGGCACCCTGCGGATGCTGGCACCGAGCTGGGCCAGCTTTTCCTCGATCAGTTCGTAACCGCGGTCTATGTGATAGATACGATCGACAATTGTATCACCCTCGGCCACCAGTCCGGCGAGGATCAGGCTGGCCGAGGCGCGCAGATCGGTGGCCATCACCGGCGCCCCGATCAGGCGGTCCACCCCCTTGACGAAGGCCGTGTTGCCCTCGACCCGGATCTCGGCACCCATGCGCTGCAGCTCCTGGACATGCATGAAGCGGTTCTCGAACACCGTCTCGGTGATGGTGCCTGCCCCCTCGGCCACCGCATCCAGAGCGGTGAACTGGGCCTGCATGTCGGTGGGAAAGGCCGGGTACGGCGCGGTACGCACGCTCACCGCCTTCGGCCGGTTGCCCTTCATGTCGAGTTCGATCCAGTCGTCACCCGAGGAGAGTGTGGCACCGGCCTCGTCGAGCTTCTGCAGGACCGCATCGAGCAGCGTGGGGTCGGTGTTGCGCAGCATCACCCGACCGCCGGAAATGGCCGCCGCCACAAGAAAGGTTCCGGTCTCGATGCGGTCCGGCAACACATCGTAGCGGCAGCCCCTGAGCTGCGGCACGCCCTCGATGGTGATGGTATCGGTCCCTGCGCCGCTGACCTGAGCCCCCATGGCATTGAGGCAGTTGGCCAGATCCACTACCTCCGGCTCACGCGCGGCGTTCTCGATGACCGTCGTGCCCTCGGCCAGGGTGGCCGCCATCATCAGATTCTCGGTACCGGTCACGGAGACG
>RFHG01000512.1 GCA_003696465.1 Gammaproteobacteria bacterium
CACGTCGGCCGCTTCCGGCGCGGCATTGGGCAGATGCTGCCAGTGCAGGCTCATCGCTCGAAACTGCGCAGGATGGCATGCGGCAGGGCAAAGGCCGCGGCCAGCGCCTCGGGGCCGGTCATGGGGATCTCGACCTGGCGCGCACGGGCGGTTTCATCGAACCGCCGATAGAGGACTGCGGGTGCGGTGTCCAGTGGTGCATTGCTGGCCAGGGCAAAACCCCACAGGTGGTAGAAGCTTGGTACGACGACCCCATACGAACGCACATGCTCGAAGGACTCGTACAGCGTGTGTCGAATGGCGAGATGGCCGTGCAGGTCGTTCGGTACCAGTGGGCCGGCCTGGGTGGCGAGCAAGGCACCCGGATTGAGCCGCTGTGCCAGACGCTGGTAGAAGGCCTTGCCATACAGCTCGGCGGCCGGGCTGTCCCAGTCATGGATGTCGATGAGGTCACCGATCACCACGTCGTAGCCGGGGCCCTCCTCGTCGAGGTGGACATTGATGTCCTGCAGCTGGAGCCGAAGGCGCGGATCCTCCCATGCATTGCCGCCCCAGTCCGGGATCAGCTCGCGGCACAGGCTGACGAATTCCTCGTCGATGTCCACCATCACTACCTCTTCCACGCCGGGATGGCGCAGCACCTCGCGTGCGGTGGCCCCTTCGCCGCCGCCCATGATCAGCACCCGCTTCGGGTCCGGGTGCAGCAGCAGGGCGGGGTGGACCAGGGCCTCGTGATAGATGGCCTCGTCCGAGGCGCAGGACTGGATGTCGCCATCCAGCACCACGCAGACGCCGTGCATGCGCGAGCGAAAGAACAGGTATTCCTGGAAGCGGGTGCGGCCCTGGGCAAGCACCTCCTCGATCTCGCGGCGGACCTGGTCGCCGGCGTTGGCATGTTGGGTGTATTCAAGCATGGTCGTTTCCCCTGGCTGGCCAGGGCTCGAGGCGCACGCGCTCCGGAACCCGGGCACATTGGCGGATCAGGCGAGGGTCGTCATGGTCCACGCCATAGCCGCTGATGAAGATATGTTCGATGATCGGGCAGAGGAAGTCACGCCCCACCTGTACCGGCGTGGCGGGCTGGCGCAGGGCCATCAGGTGCATGGGCGTCTCGCCGGCGTCCGTGAAGTGGGGTACGCGGAACTCCAGCGCCAGCCTGCGTGCGCCAAGCCTGCCGTAGAGGCGCGCAGGATCCTCCTCGGCCTCGATGAACAGCCAGTGGATCGAGGGCTCGGGGTAGTGGGCCAGGCAATGGCGGGTCAGGGCGGTGCCCAGTCCCTGACCGCGTCGCTCCGGGGCCACGGCCAGGAAGCAGAGCAGGGCATGGTCGAGTTCCGGTACCCGGTCGAGGAGGTAGAAGCCCAGCAGCCGATCGCCTTCCAGGGCGAGCATGAGTCGGTAACGGCCCGAAGTCAGGCGGGATGCTATCTGTCCCGGCGGTTCGCGCTCCCAGTCCGGAAAGCTGGCCGTGTACAGGGCGACGAATGCATGCCAAAGCGGTCCCTCCGGACCATGCAGCGGGCGAAACTCGGGGGTGGGTGCGTTCATGCCCCGCGCGAAAGAACGCGGTGAATGGCGCCGGTGAGACGGGACAGTTCTTCGGGCCGGATGATGTAGGGCGGCATGAGATAGACCAGTCGGCCAAACGGCCGGATCCAGACGCCCTCGTCCACGAAGGCGGCAGGCAACACCCGCATGTCCACCGGCTCATGCGTTTCCACCACGCCGATGGCACCGAACACGCGTACGTCACGCACCGCCGGCAGCTCGGCGCAGGGGGCGAGTTCCCGGGCAAGCCGGGCCTCGATGTCGGCCACCCGTTGCTGCCACGGGGATTCCAGCAACAGGTCGATGCTGGCCGATGCCACGGCACAGGCCAGCGGATTGCCCATGAAGGTGGGGCCGTGCATGAACAGGCCCGGTTCGCCCTCCGCGATGGTCTCGGCTACGGTTCGGGTGGCCAGGGTGGCCGCCAGGGTCAGGTAGCCGCCGGTCAGCGCCTTGCCGACACAGAGCAGGTCGGGCACGACATCGGCATGTTCCAGGGCAAAGAGACGACCGGTGCGGCCGAAACCGGTGGCAATCTCGTCGAAGATGAGCAGCAGGCCGTATTCGTCACAGAGCCGGCGTGCCTCGCGCAGATACTGTGGATGGTAAAAGCGCATGCCACCCGCCCCCTGGACCACGGGCTCGAGAATCAGTGCCGCCAGCTCGTCCTGATGCGTCTCCATCAGACGGGCAAGCGGCTCGATGTCGGAGGGCTCCCAGGGCTCATCGGGGCGGCAGCGTGGTGCCGGAGCATGGATCTGCCGCGGCAGGGCCTCCGCAAACAGATGATGCATGCCGTTTTCCGGGTCGCTCACGCTCATCGCACCCAGGGTATCGCCATGGTAGCCGTGGCGCAGGCTCAGGAAACGGCGACGCGATCCCTGGCCGCGGGCAGCCTGATACTGCAGGGCCATCTTCAGCGCCACCTCAACCGACACGGAACCTGAGTCGGCCAGGAAGACCGTGTCGAGCGACTCGGGCGTCAGCTCCAGCAGCCGGCGCACCAGTGCCTGGGCCGGCTCGTGGGTGAGGCCGCCAAACATCACATGGGCCATGCGTTCCGCCTGTTCGATCAGGGCGGCATTGAGACGCGGGTGGTTGTAGCCGTGGATGGCCGCCCACCACGAGGACATGCCATCCACCAGCCGCCGGCCGTCTTCCAGCTCGAGCCAGACACCCGAGGCACGCGCTACCGGGAACAGGGGCGTCCCGGGATTGATGCGCGAGTAGGGATGCCAGACATGCCGGCGATCGAACTCAAGGTCCGACGACATGACAGGGTGAGGGCGGATTCAGGGCGTTTTGGCGCTCTTGTTTACCGTGTGCAGGACATACTTGCCCTCGAACACGACGATGAAATCACCGTAATTCCAGGTCGTGATGGGCGGATCGCCGACCGGGCCGCGTGATTCCGCGGGTTCACCGAAGCGTTCCCGCACCTGGTCCATGGTCATGCCCCGTTGCGGGCGATTGTCGAGCACTACCACCACCGGCTTGCCATCGTCGATTTTCAGGATGTCGGCCGGTACGGCAGGTGCAATTGCCATCAGGGCTGCGATGGTCAGCAGGATACGGGACATGCCGGTCTCTCCATTGAAGCGTCAGCCATGAATATAGCACCTGCGCCACAGCTGGAAAACCACTGGAGAAACCCGGTGCACCCCACTGATTGGCCAAAGATATTCCTCGAGCCGCCACATGGCGGTGCGTTACGCATGCAAGCGGGGTGCTTGCGCAGCGGGTCCTTTTCCCCGGGATGTGATCAGGTTCAAGGGATTCAGTGGGTTGTCACTGAACTTTCGTTCAATGTTTCAGCATTTCATGTTTTAATGCCGGGCATGTACCTGCCACTCGAGATGCACATTGGTCTGCGCTACACGCGTTCCAAGCGGCGCAACCACTTCATATCCTTCATCTCTGCTGCCTCCATGGCCGGCATCTTCCTTGGCGTGGCCGCCCTGATCGTCGTACTGTCGGTCATGAACGGGTTCGAGAAGGAGCTGCGCGAGCGCATTCTCGGCATGGCCTCGCATGCCACCGTGACCGAGCTGTCGGGCCGGCTTTCCAGCTGGCCGGCGGTGGCCCGACAGCTGGAGGACATGCCGCATGTGCTGGCGGTTGCCCCCTATGTGCAGGTCGAGGCGATGCTGGCGAACGGGCGCATGGTCAGTGGTGCGCTGACCCGCGGCATCCTGCCGGAGATGGAGACCGAGGTGGCGGATGTCGGCGAGCACATGAAGCACGGACGCCTGGAAGACCTGCGGGCGGGCCGTTTCGGCATCGTGCTCGGAGCCGAGCTGGCCCGGGCGCTGGGGCTGGGCGTGGGCGACAAGGTCACGGTCATCACGCCCCAGGCGGGTGTTACTCCGGCCGGTATCCTGCCCCGCCTGCGCCGTTTTACCGTGGTGGGCATCTTCGAGGTCGGCATGTACGAATACGACCGGGCCACTGCATTCATTCATCTGCAGGATGCCCAGCGGCTGTACCGCATGGGCAACCAGGTCAGCGGATTGCGCCTGCGTCTCGATGACATGTTCCAGGCTCCACGCATCGCACACGAGATCGAGCAGCGCCTCGGCGGTGATTTCTGGGTCACCGACTGGACGCGTCGCCATGCCAACTTTTTCAAGGCGGTCAAGACGGAAAAACGGGTGATGTTCATCATCCTGCTGCTGATCGTGGCCGTGGCCGCCTTCAATATCGTCTCCACCATGGTGATGGTCGTGACCGACAAGCAGGCCGACATTGCCATCCTGCGCACCCTCGGCCTCTCGCCTGGTCGGGTGATGGCCATTTTCATGATTCAGGGCAGTGTCATCGGCCTGATCGGCACCCTGCTGGGGATGGCCGGAGGGGTGGCGCTCGCACTCAATGTGGAGACCATCGTGCCGGCCATCGAGAACCTGTTCCATACCCAGTTCCTGCCGGCCGATGTCTATTACATCAG
>RFHG01000083.1 GCA_003696465.1 Gammaproteobacteria bacterium
CATCACCTGGGGCGGCGCGCTGGAGGCGGTCAGCACGCATCGCGGATCCCGCAACTTCTTCAACGAGCTGATCGTCGAGGCGCGCGAGAAGGGCAACCCGAAGAAACTCAGCCTGCACCGCATCACGCTCGAGGATGCGCTGAACGAGGGCTTCCTGTTCAAGCTGCAGCAGTCGCTGCCGGCCGATTCCGAGATTCAGGACATGGACGAGGCCGCCTATTTCGATTTCGTGAAGTCCGGCTGCGCCGACGAGGAATCCTTCCTCCAGGAATACATGTGCATCCCGGGCGACGACGATGCCGCGTTCCTCGAGTTTGACCTGATCGCCTCCTGCGAGTACGGCGCGAACGAGCGCTGGGAGATCACACTCGAGGAGGCCGAGAAGGGCGATCGCGAGCTCTATGCCGGGCTGGATATCGGTCGCACGCGCGACCTGACCGTGCTGTGGATCGTCGAGAAGCTCGGCGACGTGCTCTACACCCGCAAGATCATCGAGCTGCAGAACATGCCCAAGCCGGATCAGGAGAAGGTGATCTGGCCCTGGCTGGCCTGCGTGCGCCGCGCCTGCCTGGATTACACGGGGCTCGGCATCGGCTGGGGCGATGACGCCCAGCGCGCCTTCGGATCCTCGCGCATCGAGCTGGTGACGTTCTCCGGCCCGGTGAAGGAAAAGCTCGCCTATCCGCTGCGCGGCGCGATGGAGGATCGCCGCTGGCGCATGCCCTTCGATCCGCGCGTGCGCGCCGATCTGCGCTCGGTGACGAAGACGACGACGGCCGCCGGCAACATCCGCTTCACGGCCGAGCGCGGCGACAACGGCCATGCCGACCGCTTCTGGGCGGCGGCGCTGGCGCGGGAGGCGGCCAGCCGGCCGGGCTGGGTGGCCGGCTATCGCGGCATCCCGCGCAATCCGGACGCGCGCGACCCGATGCGGCCGGATCATGCCGACGATGCGCACCCCGGCGCGCGCTTTGGCCGGGGAGCATGGTGATGCGGAAATCGATTCTGAGGCGTTTTTCGATCGCCGGGGCATGGATGGACGGCCCGGAGGACAAAAAGGCCAGCAACGCGGTTTCGAAATCGCGACAGCGCCATCCCCGATCAAGGAGGTGACCCCATGACCGTGCTCTACGATGCACATGGCCAGAAAATCGATCTCGGCGCGCTCCGGCGGGAGGAATCCGCGCCGAGTCTCAGGAGTGTGCGCCAGCCGTTCTCCGGCCATCCATCGCACGGCCTGACGCCCGGCCGCCTGGCCGCGATCCTGCGCCAGGCCGACGATGGCGATCCCTTCGCCCAGTGCGAGCTGTTCGAGGATATCGAGGAGAAGGACTCACATCTCGCCAGCGTGCTGGGCATGCGCCGGCGCGCCGTCGCCGCGCTCGAGGTCCGCGTCGTGCCCCCGAGGGGCGCGAACCGCCGCGAGAAGAAGGCGGCCGAGCTGGCCGGCGAGGTCCTCGAGGCCATCCCGGGCATGCCCGAGCGGGTGCAGGAGATCCTCGACGCCATCGGCAAGGGCTACAGCGTCTCGGAGATCATCTGGGAGATATCCGGTCAGCAGGCCTGGGTGCGCGATCTGCGCTGGCGGGATCCGAAGTGGTTCCGCTTCGATCCCGATACGCTCTCCGAAATCCGATTGCGCGATTTGCAACATGCCGACGGCATGCCGCTGACGCCCTACAAGTACGTCACGCACGTCCACAAGGCCAAGGCCGGGCTTCCCGTGCGCGGCGGCATCCTGCGCCCCTGCGCCTGGATGTACCTGTTCAAGAACTACGATATCAAGGACTGGGTCACCTTCGCCGAGGTCTACGGCCAGCCGCTGCGCGTCGGCAAGCACCCGGCCACCGCCAGCGAGGCCGAGAAGGACACGCTGCTGCGCGCCGTGGCCAACCTCGGCACCGACGCCAGCGCCATCATCCCCGAGTCGATGCTGATCGAGTTCGTCGAGGCCGGCGGCAAGTCCGGCAGTGTCGATCTCTACGAGCGGCTGGCGCGCTGGTGCGACGAGCAGATGAGCAAGGCGGTGCTGGGCCAGACCTCGAGCGCCGACGCGATGAGCCACGGGCTCGGCAGCGGCCAGGCGAACCTGCACGCCGAGGTGCGCGACGATCTGATCGAATCGGACGCCCGGCAGCTGGCCGCGACGCTGTCGCGCGATCTCGTGCGGCCGATCGTGGATCTGAACATGGGGCCGATGGATCGCTACCCGGCCGTCGTCATCGAGCTGGCCGACGAGGAGGATCTCGACCAGCTCGCCGCGAACATCGATCGCCTGGCGCGTCTTGGCCTGCCGATCCCGGCGCAGTGGGCCTACGATCGCTTCGGCATTCCGGCGCCGAAGGAAGGCGAGCCGGTACTGGCGCCGTCGGCCCCGGCCGCGCCGGATCTCGCCGCCAATGCTCAGATCTCGGTCTGCAACCAGATTTCGGCAGATGCGGTGGATCATCTGGCCGGCCGGATGGAGCGCGAGGCCGAACCGATCACCGATGCCATGATCGCCCAGGCTCGCAAACTTCTCGACGAGGTCAACAGTCTGGAGGAATTCGCCGACCGGTTGCCGGAACTCTGCGGCTCGATGGATACCGAAAAACTCGGGGAGCTGATGGCGAAGGCGCTGGCCGCGGCCGATCTGGCCGGTCAGTATGAGGTCACTCGGGGCGAGTGATGCCGGCTGCCTACGGATCCCTGCCGTTTGACGCCCAGATTGCCTTCTTCCGAAGGAAGCTGGCGATGCCATCACGCTCCTGGACGGACATCGTCCACGAGCACCACGACCATGCCTTCGTCGTGGCTGGCGCCATGCGCATGGCCCTGGTGGAGGATCTGCAGGCGGCGGTCCAGAAAGCGATCTCGGAGGGCACCACGCTGCAGCAGTTCCGCAAGGGCTTCAACCGGATCGTGCGGGATCACGGCTGGAGGTATCGCGGCTCCCGGGGCTGGCGCACGCGCGTGATTTACGAGACGAATCTGCGCACCAGCTACCAGGCCGGCCGCTACACCCAGCTTCAGAAGATGGACTTCTGGCAATACCATCATTCGCCGTCTTCCAGCGATCCCCGGCCGCAACACCTGGCGTGGTCCGGCATGATCCTGCCGAAGGATGATCCCTTCTGGCGGACCAACTACCCGCCGAACGGCTTCGGCTGCAAATGCACGGTCACCGGCATGAGCCGGAAGACGCTGGAGCGCAAGGGCCTGAAGGTATCCCCATCACCGAAGCTCAAGATGCGCAGGGTGAAAATCGGAACCCGTGGCCCGAACCCGCGCACGGTCACGGTGCCGGAAGGCGTGGGGCCGGGCTTCGCCTATCCGCCGGGCCGCGATGCCTGGATGCATACGCATGCGCTGCCGCCGCTTGATCCCTCACGGGGATTTCCGGCTGGACCACGCATTCCAGACTTTCCCGCCCGCGACCTGCTGCCGTCGCCGCGTAAGTTTTCGGCGAACAAGCTGTTGCCGACATTCAGAAGGGGGAAGGAAGAGGAATACGCGCGCGCCTTCCTGGCTGAGTTCGGTGCGGATATCGGCAAGCCAGCGGTGTTTGTCGATGCAACCGGCGAGCCGGTGGTGATCTCCGATGCGATGTTTCGCGATGTGCGCGGCCGCTGGAAGATTGCCAAACACGGGCGTGAAAGATATCTGCCGATGCTTGCCGCCGCTCTGAAAGATCCGGACGAAATCTGGGTTGCGATGGAATGGCATCATGCGCTGGGCAAGGCGGTGATTCGCCGGCGTTATGTCGCCTGGTTCGAGCTGCCGGACGGCAGCAGGCCGGGGTTCGCCGTGTTCGAGTATGGCCGCGACGGATGGCTGGGCGTGACGACGTTTCCACGCAACCTCCCGGCGGATGAACTTGATGGCGAGGTCGAGAAAGTGCGCCGAGGCATTCGGCTGTACAAAAGAAAACCCTGACGGCTGCCCCCGTCAGGGACTTGGCAGGTGCATCTGGGGCCGGAGCAGCGGGACCGCCCTGCCTGAAGCGATTATAGGAGGCTTTGATGGCCGGCGCAAGCCTGCGGATCGATATCCGCTACGACAACCTCAGGATCCGGGCGCTGCTGCGGCGCCTGCAGGAGGCCGGCGGCGATCTGGAGGACGCCTTCGCCGAAATCGGCGAGCTCCTGTTGCGCACGCATCGCCGCCGCTTCGAGGAACAGAAGGATCCCGAGGGAAATGCCTGGCTGCCGCTGAAGGAATCGACGCTCCGGCGCAAGAAGAAGAATGCCGACAAGGTGCTGATCGAGTCCGGCAATCTGATGGAAACCCTGCGCTATCGCGTGGGGGCGGACCGGCTGGAGTTCGGCACCGACCGCATCTACGGCGCCACGCACCAGTTCGGCGACGACTCGCGCAACATCCCCGCCCGGCCCTTCCTGGGCATCTCGCCCGAGGACGAGGCGGACATCGAGGCCATCATCACCGAGCATATCGAGAGGGCGTTCCGATAGATCC